>JBDSZF010000275.1:0-6849 GCA_039925285.1 Polaromonas sp. | reverse complement strand
TTGTCAGCGAGATCATGCACTGTGCTCCCAAATCCCCAGCATCTTGCTCTCAGCCCGACACAATAAGCGACTTTCTCTTGTGTCTCACAACAGTTTTGGCAACAGGCTGAAACGCAGTAAGAGCCATTTTTTTTTGGGGCTGGGCTTTGACCACCGGGCGCAGCCGGTAGCCATTGCGGTTGAGCACCAGCGCCATCGTGCTCGGGGACGGCAGCGCGTTTGCTGCAAAGCCCTGCGCACGCAACTGCTTGAGCGCCTCCTTGGCCGTCAATCGCGTGTAGGCGAGCGTGGTGCGAAAGGTCGGATCCTGCTGGGCATGTGATTCTGCCAAACCCCGCAGGGCCGTCGCGACCTGTGGATGCTTTTCCTCCCACAGCTTGTTGCCGCAACAGGCCTGTTGCGCGCCCAGGCAAACCACGCCCGTACGCTTTTCAGCCAATCCCAGCTCCACCGTATGACGATTCCAGCCAAACACCAGTTCGCCCTGGCGGGCGCTGCCTGCGCAATACTTCAGCACCATCGCCGCCTCAAATGCCCGGCGCGGCGCCCCCAGCATGTTCGATGCTGCCAGCTTCAGGTCTTTAAGGTGCGATGCGTCCAGGGACGGCTTGCCAACGGTGCAGAGGTCTGAGTTCATCGTCGCGGCTCCTGTGGTTTAGAGTAACGGTGCCTATTTTGCATCCAATGGGACACCGTTTGTCGGAAATAGCCCAAGTGCTCGTGCATCGCAATGCGGCCGTCATCCAGGTGATGCAGGGGCGCCTGCAAACGGCGTCGGGCGAAGTGATCGATGCCGATGAGATCGTGTGGGTGACCCGCGCCGGTGGTGCGGCATGGTTGAAAGACACCGGCCTGGCGCTGGACCCGGACGGTTTCATTCAAGTCGCCGACACCTTGCAGACCATGACCGACCCGGCCATTTTTGCAGCGGGCGACATTGCCAGCATGGTGAACTACCCGCTCGAAAAGGCCGGCGTCTTTGCGGTACGCCAGGGACCGCCGCTGACCGAGAACCTGCGCCGCAGTGTGCAGGGCATGCTCCTGAAGCCTTACCAGCCCCAACGCAGCTGGCTGGCCCTCATCAGCACGGGCGATCAGAACGCCGTGGCATCGCGCGGCTGGCTGGGTTTTGGCGGAGCATGGGTGTGGCGCTGGAAGAACTGGATTGACCAGCGCTTCATGCGCAAGTTTCAAGACCTGGCGCCGATGGACACCCATGCGGCGGCAACGGCGGCAACCTCGCCAAGCACGGTGCGACTCACTTCAGAGGAGTCTTTGCAGGCCATCTCGGCCATCGCCATGCGCTGCGGCGGCTGCGGCGCCAAGGTCGGCGCCACGGTGCTGTCGCGCGCCTTGAGCCAACTGCACCCAGTGCAGCGCGACGACGTGGTGGTGGGCCTGAAAGACCCGGACGATGCCGCCGTGGTGCGGGTGCCCCCCGGCAAAGCCATGGTGCATTCGGTGGACTTTTTCCGCTCCTTCATTGACGACCCCTACCTCTTCGGCAAGGTCGCGGCCAACCATGCCTTGGGCGACATCTGGGCCATGGGCGCGCAGGCGCAATCGGCCACCGCGATTGCTACCGTACCCGCGGGCCTGGAGAGCAAGGTCGAAGACGTGCTGTTCCAGATGATGAGCGGCGCGCTGGAGGTGTTGAACGACGCCAACTGCGCGCTGGTGGGCGGCCACACGGGCGAGGGCAAGGAGCTGGCGCTGGGCTTTGCCATCAACGGCTTGATCGACGACGACCCGTCCCAGCTCTTGCGAAAAAACGGCATGCGCCCCGGCGATGTGCTGATTCTTACCAAACCGATTGGAACCGGCACCCTGTTTGCCGCGTACGCACGGCTGGCGGCCAAGGGCCGCTGGATTGACGCGGCCCTGCAGTCCATGGTGGTGTCGAACCAGCGAGCTGCGCAGTGCTTGCGCGAATTCGGCGCCACCGCCTGCACCGACCTGACCGGTTTCGGGCTGCTGGGCCATCTGGTGGAAATGACCCGCCCGTCTGGCGTTGATGCAGAAATTGACCTGGGCGCCCTGCCCCTGCTCGATGGCGCGCAGGAATGCGTGGACGCCGGCATTGTCAGCTCGCTGCAAAGCGCCAACGTGCGATTGCGCCGCGCCTTGCGCAACCAGGAGGCCATGCTCAAGCATCCGCGCTATCCGCTGATCTTTGACCCACAAACCGCAGGCGGGCTGCTGGCCAGCATCCCGGCCGAGCGAGCCGAGGCGTGCATTGCGGCGCTGCGCGCGCTGGGCTACACCCACACGGCAGCGATTGGCCAAATCCTGCTGCAAGGCGAAGCGCTGGAGCCCATCACGCTCTGCGCTTGAAGCAGCGTGAGTGGGCTAATGCCGGCCAGCCCAGAAAACGGGAAATCGGTTTATCTCATCTTGCGTGACACTTGGTGAATCTTGCTTCTTCGGCCATGGAAAGTTCCTGGCTGGACTTGTTGCACCCTTTGTCGTGCATGGAGCCTGATTTCTTACGCTTTTCAAAACGCTCTCTGTAAGAGATACATGGCTGCGCACGACTACATCAACGCAACAACAAATTAGAGGAATGCACTATGCAGCAAGCTTTGGTCGGCATTATTGGTGGCAGCGGCCTGTACCACATGGACGCACTGCAAGAGATGCAGGAGCACGACATCGACACCCCGTTCGGCAAGCCGTCGGGTAACGTGATGACCGGCAAGGTTGACGGGGTATGCGTGGCCTTCCTGGCCCGGCATGGCCGCGGTCACCGGATCATTCCGTCAGAAGTGCCCTACCGCGCCAACATCTACGCGCTCAAACAGCTCGGTGTGCGCTATCTCATTTCGTTTTCAGCCGTGGGCTCACTGCGAGAAGAACTCCGTCCGCTGGACATGGTTCTGCCTGACCAGTTCATTGACCTGACCAAACGGCGGGAATCGACATTTTTTGGAGGCGGCGCCGTGGCCCATGCGTCGCTGGCACAACCGGTATGCCCCAACCTGTCGGACGTGTTGGCCCGGTCCATTGAAGTCGCTGGCTTGAAGAGCCAGATCCGGTTGCACCGTGGTGGCACCTACGTCTGCATCGAAGGACCCCAGTTCTCCACCATGGCCGAGTCGAACTGGTACCGCAGCATGGGCGCCAGCGTGATTGGCATGACCAACATGCCGGAAGCCAAGTTGGCAAGAGAAGCTCAAATGGCCTATGCCACCTTGGCCATGGTCACCGACTTCGACTGCTGGCACCCACGCGAGGCCCATGTCACGGCTGACTCGGCAATTGCCAACCTGATGAAAAATGCAGGGCACGCGCAAAAAATAGCCGTTTCGGCGATACAGCTTTTGGCTAAAGATCTACCCTCTTCGGCCGCTCACACTGCCCTTCAACAGGCGCTTGTGACTCAACCCGATGCCATGGATCCAGACCTATTTCAAAAACTAAGCATCCTCCTACGCTAAGACGCTTCCCACAGTTTCAACTTCAGACACAAACCACAGCCATGGCAAAGCATCGCCTGCCCTGGCCGGTCAATGATCCGAGTAGCGTGTTCAGCGTCAGTCATGCATTCCCAACGAAGCCCTGAACGGTGCGGAAAAGTTGCCGACCTCATCTGTGCAAACGCATCAAAATCAAAGCGATGCCCGCAAGCATTGACAGAAAACCCACCAGTGCCTGAAGCGAGAGCGTGGGGATCAGCACCAGGATGACGGTCCCGTTCCCACCCGGAATCAAGGCACTGCCCAGGCCCATGAACAGACCGCCCAGCATGCTGCGCCAGCATTGCATGGCTTTCCAGCCGCGCAGTTGAAATGTGCCTCGCCGGAGTGACGACGCAAGCATGCCCAGAAACAGCGTCAACATCAGGCGCCAAGTTCCCGGGCCTGGCATGCCGACCTTTCGGCCCTGTTGAGGCCACGGCGCGGCTACACTGCCGGGTTCAAAAAGACGCGGCCAATGCCTTGCCGGAGCACCCTGCTTCAAAGTTGCTTGCGTCCGTCCAACTTGCACCAGAGGCTGACTTGATCCATAAATTCGATGTTGTCGTGATAGGCGCGGGCGCCGCCGGGCTGTTTTGTGCCGGCCAGGCAGGCCAGCAGGGCCTGAAGGTATTGCTGCTGGACCACAGCGACAAGGTGGCCGAAAAAATCCGCATTTCAGGCGGTGGCCGCTGCAACTTCACCAACCGCGATGCCACGCCGGCCCAGTTCCTGAGCGAAAACCCGCACTTTTGCCGCTCTGCCCTGTCGCGCTACACGCCGCAGGACTTCATCGAACTGCTGCAGCGCCACGGCGTTCCCTTCCACGAAAAGCACAAGGGCCAGCTGTTTTGCGACCGTTCGGCCGAGGACATCATCAACCTGCTGCTGGCCGAATGCGCCGCCGGCCAGGTCACGCGCTGGCAGCCTTGCAGCATCAAAAGCCTGCTTGGCCCCGAACAGACAGGCACAGGCAGCTATCAGCTACAGAGCGACCGGGGTCTGATTGAAGCGCCCCAGCTGGTGATTGCCACGGGCGGACTGTCGATCCCGAAAATCGGCGCGACAGATTTTGGCTATCGCATCGCCAAACAGTTCGACCTGCGCCTGGTCGAACCCAGGGCCGCGCTGGTTCCGCTGACTTTTGACGCTGACAACTGGGTGCCCTATGCCCAGCTGGCCGGCCTGGCGCTGCCGGTGCAGATCGAGACCAGCCCGCTCGATGCCACGCCCAAACAGCGCAAAAAGGCCATGGTGTTTTCAGAAGACCTGCTGTTCACGCACCGGGGCCTGAGCGGCCCGGCCGTGCTGCAGATCTCCAGCTTCTGGCGCGAAGACCAGCCGATCCGGATCAACCTTGCGCCGGGAGTCGATCTGTCCGCCACGCTGCTGCGCGCCAAGGCCCACTCGAAAAAGCTGATTGCCAACGAACTCGCCAGCCTGGTGCCCAGCCGCCTGGCCGACGCCTGGGTCAGCCAGACAGCAGACCATGAGGCCCTGCAACGCCCCATCAGCGACGCCACCGACAAGGCGCTGCTGGGCCTGGCGCAGCGCCTGGCCGACTGGCAACTCACGCCCAACGGCTCGGAAGGCTACAAAAAGGCGGAAGTCACCGTCGGCGGCGTCGATACCCGCGACCTGTCGTCGCAAACCATGGAGTCGAAACAGCCGGGGCTGTACTTCATCGGTGAAGTGGTGGATGTGAGCGGCTGGCTCGGCGGCTACAACTTCCAGTGGGCCTGGGCATCGGGTTTTGCCTGCGCGCAGGCGCTGGCGGTGCGGCATTCCGAACAGACTGTATGATTCGCAGTCATGGCTGTTTTTCAGACTGCTATAATCTTAGGCTTTGCTAGCAAACCCGCACCTGGCCTGATCCTGATCAGATCAATGTAAGTGCACCTTTTGGATCGATTCATCAATGACCACCATTCGCGTAAAAGACAACGAACCCTTCGACGTGGCACTGCGCCGCTTCAAGCGCACGATCGAAAAACTCGGCCTGCTGACCGACTTGCGTGCGCGCGAGTTCTACGAAAAGCCAACCGCCGAGCGCAAGCGCAAGAAGGCAGCTGCTGTCAAGCGTAACTACAAGCGCATTCGCGCCATGCAGTTGCCCAAGAAACTGTACTAATCAGTACAGCCTTCTGGCAGCTCAAGCCCGCAAGAGGACGCTCTGCGGGCTTTTTTGTTTTTCACGCCATCTTTTTCATTCATCCGCCTTCCTTCAGGAGCACCACCATGACACTCAAAGAACAGATCACCGAAGACATGAAAACCGCCATGCGCGCCAAGGACAGCGAGCGCCTGGGCACGATCCGCCTGCTGCTGTCGGCGATCAAGCAAAAGGAAGTCGATGAGCGCGTGGTGGTGGATGACGTGATGGCCGTGGCCATCGTGGACAAGCTGATCAAGCAGCGCAAGGACTCGATCGAGGCGTTTGAAAAAGCCGAGCGCAAGGACCTGGCCGACAAGGAAGCAGCCGAGCTGCTGGTGCTGCAGGCCTACCTGCCAGCCCGCCTGAGCGCCGAAGAAGTCACGGCCCAAGTCAAGGCCATCGTCGCCGCGCTGGCCGCCGAACTGGGACGTGCCGTGGTCCCCGCCGACATGGGCAAGGTCATGGGCGCAGTGAAAGCCCAGCTGGCCGGCAAGGCCGACATGGGCCAGGTGTCGGCAGCGGTGAAGGCTGCGCTGGCCGGCTGAGCACAGCAGGCCACCCAGCCCTACTCAAGCGCCCCAGCCGGGCCGACCCAAGCCGCGCTGGACACCTCAGCAGGAACGGCGACGCATTCCGCCCTGCAAGTTCCGGCCGCAGGACCGGACTGCAGGCGGGGCGGCCCCCTCGGGGGGCAGGGAGCTACACAAAGTGAGCGACCGTGGGGGCTTTCCGTAGGGCTTTAACTCCCCGCCACCTTCATGCGGTTGACCAGAATCGAGCCCACGGTTTTGGCGCCATAGTTGTAGGTATCGGCGCCCACGGCCTGAATACCCATCAGCATGTCCTTGAGGTTGCCGGCAATCGTGATTTCCTCGACCGGAAACGCGATTTCGCCGTTTTCGACCCAGAAGCCGGAGGCGCCGCGCGAATAGTCGCCCGTCACATAGTTCACGCCCTGCCCCATCAGCTCGGTCACAAAAAGACCCCGACCCAGCTTGCGCAGCATGGCGTCGAGGTCGTCGCCAGCCTTGGTCTTGCGGCTGGTCAGCGTGAGGTTGTGCGAGCCGCCGGCATTGCCCGTGGTCCGCATGCCGAGCTTGCGGGCTGAATAGGTGCTCAAAAAGTAACCCTGCACCCGACCGGCTTCCACCACCTGGCGGGCGCTGGTTTTCACGCCTTCTTCATCAAACGGCGAACTGCCCTTGCCCTTGAGCAGATGCGGATCTTCACTGATGTCGA
>JBDSZF010000274.1:0-4725 GCA_039925285.1 Polaromonas sp. | reverse complement strand
TCATGCCGACCGGCGGGCAGTAGTCGATGGCGCGGATGCAGATGCCCAGGAACTGGCTGGCCAGCTTGCTGGCGCGCTCGGCCAGGATGGTCTGCAGGTCGTGCGAGAGTTCGCCCGGCGGCAACAGGCCGCTGCCGCCGGTGGCCAGGCGCACATAGCGCTCGGTCCGGCGCTGGTACACCTGTACAAAAGCGTCGAACACTGCGCTCACCAGCACCGACCCGAGCTGGTGCGCCTCAAGGCCGGCCTGGTAGCGGGTCGGGTTGCCGGCGTCTTTTTCGATCGCACTGCGCAGCGGGCCGTTCAGCCCGCTCGTATGTCCAAATTCTGCAGCCAGCTCGGTCAGGAGATCGGCGTGCTGCAGAACACCCTTGCATCGCCGTATCGCGGTCAGCACCACTTCGGTATAGCTGAAATGCTGGAAGATGGCGACCAGGTCGGCAAAGGCTTCATGAAACGCCACCACGTCGGCATTGGTCGGAACAATGAAATGCGCCCGCAGCCCGTCGAGCAGGGCATGCGTCACCTCGTGAACAATGATGTCGTGCGACAGGCAGGTGAACACGTAGCCGCCCGGCATGGTGCGCTTGGTCGGCCTTTCGATGGCTGGGAAATAGCCGAAGCGCAACTCGCCGCTCTGGAGCCTGTTTTCATAGTAGGCATTTTTCTCCTGGCCGTAGTGCGGCTTGAGCACCAGCCGGGCCGGCGTTTTCCCATCGCCGAACCCCCAGCCCAGGTTGCGGCCCAGCGCCGCCTTGAAGGTTGAATAGACATTGCTGCAGACGGCATAGACCATCTGGTGATGAAAGCGCGGGTCGGACGGCGAGGGATCGTAGCCGTCGGTCATCAGCACCTTGCGGTCTTCCAGGTCGGCCGCCTGGTAGCGAATGCCGAGCTGCCCATCGTTGGGATCGACCTCGAACAGCTTGCCCACCGGCCCCGGTGCCAGCGGCTCGAACGGGACGTTGACCGTCGCCACCGAGCCTTCCAGCCGCGACACCGAGGGATCGACGGTGTAGATGCGCAGCGGGCGGTACAGCGGGTCGCCCGGCTGGCGCTCGTAGGGCATCACCGGGGGCTGGTACACGCCCGTTCCAATCGCGTAGTCATCGCCTTGGCCCGGATAGCGCCGAAAGTTCTGCGAGGCGTCCAGTGCACTGCCTTCCTCGCGGCTCGCGGCATCTGCGGCGACGGCCTCGGTGGTCGTCGCGCTCGCCAGCGGGGTGTCGGTGCCCACTGCCGGCTATCGGGCAGTGAGCGTCTGCACCGCCTGCGCCAGAGCGTTGACGGCCTGCAGCAGAACTGCATCGCCCTGCCGGCTAGCGAGGGCCGCTCCCCTGGTTTGGGGCGCACGGCTGCCGGCGGCGGCAGGCGGTTGCAAAAACGCGCCCGCGCGCGCATCGTCGGCGCAATCGAGCATCGGATCCTGGCGTGCCCCGCTGCCGAACTCGCTCACAACGCGGCGCAGGAATTCGTCGTTGCTCATGCCCTCGATGCCTGCGGCCAGCACCTTGGTGGCGCGCCGGGTGAAATCGCCGCTGCCGCTGCTTTCAAGCGCCACCTGGTGGTCCAGGCAGGCCGAAAACTTCACGTCGCGCATGCGCTGGGCGCCGCCCCCGCCCACGGCACGCGAAGCGGTCCGGAACTGCATGCGAAAACGCTGGTGCGCCTCGGCGATTTCAGGCGTCAATTTGACGAAGCGGGCCTTGGTGCCGGGCGGCCTGAGCATTTCCCCGGGCGACAGGCCGACGGCGAACCGGCTGTTGGTGCCGGAATGGCAGCAGTCCATGAAACAGGTCATGTTGACTCCGTCGGGAATGCGGGCGAACAGCTCGGCAATGTCGTCGTCGATGTAGAGCGCGCCGCTGGCAAAGTCCACCGGGCACAGCGCCTCGTCGAGGCTGTCGTCCTCGTCGCCGTTGAGGTCGGGCGCCTGCGTGCCGTGCCCCGAGTATTGAAAAACGATCACGTCGCCAGCGCGGCTTTGGCCCACCAGCCGGTCCAGCTCGCGCTCCAGCGTGGCGCGGCTGGCGTCGGCGTCCAGCAGCAGCCGGGTCTCGAAACCCAGGGCGACGAGTGTCCGCTCCCAGTTGCGGGCATCGTTGACGCAGCCGCCCAGCCGGTGCTCGGGCGCCGGATAGGCGTCGATGCCGACGCACAGCGCAAGGCGCCGGCCGCTGCCTGCAGAAGGCGCAGTGGCAGGCGCCGGAGAAGGCTGCACACACGGGGCTGGCACAGGGGCCTGCGGCATCGGACTGGCTGGCAGGGCTGGCAGCGGGTACGCACTCATGAAGTCGAACTCGAAAGGCCAGTCAACCTCCTCGATCCACGGCCGCGATGCGGCGCGCGCGGCGGGATAGGCGACGATGTCGGCGGCGTCGGGCTTGTCGAGAACCCGGCGCACGATGCTGTTCATGGTGGGCGCATCGTCGTCAAAGCCGCCGTGTGACAGCGACATGCTGGCCGAGCGGCCGGTGTCGCCCGGCGTGGGCGACCAGACAATGCTGGAGGGCGTCACCGACGTTGCGCCCAGGCCGAACAGGCGCTTGAGGTCCGCATCGCCGCGCAGGCTTTCCTCCAGCCCGAGTATCGGCGTTGCGCGTCGGTCTTCAAGCGCGTTGTAGATCAGGTAGAGCAACGACTTGCGGTAGATCTGCGCGCAGTTGTCCTTGCGCTCGAAGTCCCTGCGCATCGTGTACAGCGTCAGTGACTCGGCCGCTCGACCCGGGCCGACTTGTGCCAGCAGCCGCTGCCTGAAGGTATCGACGCGCACCGCAGGCGCCATGAAATGCGCTGTTTTGAAGCCCGGCACGCCCAGCCCGTGCGCCAGCGGCAGGAAGTGGCTGTGAAAGACAGCACCCGCACTGTGGCCGACCGCATGCAGTTCAACCTGGTCGGCGTGGGCGTCGCAGAACGCCTTCAGCTGGAGGGCGAGATAGTGCGCGCCGCCGCCAATGCCGTCGCTGCCCGCCGGTGCGTCCATCGCATGCTCGGCGCTTGATTTCATGCCGCCCCAGATGCGCGGTCCCTGCAGGGCGCGTGCGCCCAGTTCGATCAGCGGGTCGATCGTGAAGTCGGCCAGGTCACGCCTGGCGGCGCGGCTGCCCTGCTGCGCGCGGCCAAGCAGCTGGCCGATGGTCTCGAAGAAGCCGGTTTCCCAGATGAAGTAAATCGGATAGACGCCGTTGCGGCGCCACCAGTCGATGTGCTTGTGGGCGATCTGCAGCCCGCTGGCTTCCGAAACCAGTCCGCCATGCGCATAAAACAGCAGGCGCAGCTTCTGGCCGGCGGGCAGCTCGCTGACCGCCTGCGGCAAATGCTGCTCGAAGATGGCATCCACATCTTCGCGCGTCGATGTCGCTTCGCCCTCGCCCGAAAGGCGGCCGACGCGCAGGTTGACGAAGTGCGGCCGCATCGCATTGAGCGCTGCCGTGCCCAGGCCCGAATCGCGGCTTTGCGGGGCGTCAGCGCCTGTCGCCGCGCGGCTTCCCGCCGGGGTGTAATCGGCTTCTTCCTCGTCATGCGACAACTCGGCGTCGCCTCGCTCGCCAGCGTTGTCGCTCGTGCGTGACAGCGAGCGGACGGCCTCGGCGATGGCCCGGTCGGTTTCATCGGGAAAAGGCTGCTGAACCGGGCCTCGCGTGGCGCTCGTCTGCAATGCCTGCCTGAGCAGTTCGACCTCGTCCAGAATATCGGCATACACCATTGCGCTGCCGGGACACGACTTGGGCGACATCGAATTGTGAAAGCGCAGGCTGCTGGCCGGCAGATGAAAGCGCGACTGCACCAGGGCGACGACCCGAAGGGCGGTTTCCTTCTGCGCGCCGTCGAACGGGTCGCGGCCCGTGTCGAAGTCGCCGATCATCTCGAACATGAACGGGCCGAACGCCTTGTTGCCGTTATGCCCGGCGGCGCTGGCCGGCGGCAGGTTCCAGTTGCGGCCCAGCCAGATCATCCCCTCGGGGTCGATGGTGATGTGCTGCGCGATGTCGCTCCAGCCGTTGACCTGCGTGTGGTGGCGCCACATCGAGACGATTGTGTCGTGGCCGCGAAAATCGGCATGGCGGGGCCGCCAGGTGTGGTGCATATGCACCGCGTCGATCTTCCGGGTGAAAGGAAACCTCTGCAGCAGCTGCTCGAACTGCTGTGGCGACAGGCGCTGGAAGGTGGGGGTCGGCATGGTGCTCCTCCTGAAGGCGGTAAATGACTCTACACCTTGAGAAGGGGCCGATTCAAGCGCAGCGGCAACCTGTTGTAACCAGGCGTGGCGGCTACCCAGTTGTGTGAAACGCCTGGCGCCGCGTCAGGCGATCTCGGCAATCAGCTCGATTTCCACGCAGGCGCCCAGCGGAATCTGCGCCACGCCGAACGCGCTGCGGGCGTGCTTGCCGGCATCGCCGAACACTTCGCCCAGCAGTTCGCTGCAGCCATTGGTGACCAGATGGTGCTCGGTGAAGTCGCCGGTGGAGTTGACCAGGCTCACGACCTTCACGATGCGCTTGACCCGGCCCAAATCGCCGGTGGCGGCGTGCAGCGTTCCCATCAGGTCAATCGCGATGGCGCGGGCAGCCAGCTTGCCTTCTCCGGTCGTCACGTTCTTGCCGAGCTGGCCGACGATGACCTGGCCGTCCTTTTTGGCCAGGTGGCCGCTCAGGAAAACCAGCTTGCCGGTCTGCACGAAAGGCAGGTAGGCAGCGGCTGGCGCGGCCACTTCGGGCAGGGTGA
>JBDSZF010000273.1:0-19345 GCA_039925285.1 Polaromonas sp. | reverse complement strand
CTTCAATAGCAATCCAGTTCCGTTTTCGGCTCGCGCTCCATCAGCATCGCTACCGCTTCGGATGGCCTGAGATGGCCGTCCAGCAACGCCACCACGCTCTGCGCGATCGGCATGTCCACGCCCAGGCTGGCTGCGCGCTGCACCACGGTGCGGGCGCAATACACACCTTCAGCCACATGACCGAGCGACTCCAGCACCTCGGGCAGGGTTTTTCCCTGGGCCAGCAGCAACCCGACCTTGCGGTTGCGGCTGAGGTCGCCGGTAGCGGTCAGCACCAGGTCGCCCAGGCCGGACAAGCCGGTAAAAGTCTCGGCGCGCGCGCCCAGCGCAACCCCCAGCCGTGTCATTTCGGCCAGCCCCCGGGTAATGAGTGCAGCGCGGGCATTGAGGCCCAACTGCAGTCCGTCGCACAGCCCGGTGGCAATGGCTAGCACATTCTTGACGGCACCACCCACCTCGACGCCCAGCATGTCATCGCTGGCATAAACACGCAGGCTGGGGCTGTGGAAAGCGGCGACCAGCGCATCGCGCACGTCGGCATGCTCGCTGGCAGCGACCAGTGCCGTGGGCTGGCCCCGCGCCACTTCCAGCGCAAAACTGGGGCCACTCAACACGCCCGCTCTTAAATCAGGCGCCACCTGCGCCTGTACTTCATGGACCATCAGGCCAAAAGGCGCAGAAAAGCAAGCCAAAGCCGACTCAAGGGCCACAGGGGCTTCAAAACCCTTGCTCAGCCAGGCGACAGGAACGCTCAGGTGTTGCAGCCGCTGCAGCATGCCTCGGGCGGCCGATACCGGCGTTGCCAGAATCACCAGATCCTGGCCGCTGACTGCCTGGGCCAGCGAAGCCTCGCCGCCGCCCTGCAACAGCAGGCTTTCGGGCAAGGCAATGCCGGGCAGGTAGCGGGTATTGGCGCGCTCGGCCTGCAGGGCCCTGACCTGCGCCGCATTGCGCGCCCACAAGGTGACCTGATGCCGGTTCGCACCCGCATCGGCAGTGCGTGCGGCATTGACAGCCAGGGCAGTGCCCCAGGCACCCGCGCCTAAAACAATAATTTTCATGGCGGCAAAGCGGCTGGCCGACAGCCTGTGCGATGGGCCATTAAACGATGATTTGCGGTGCTTCAGGCGTGGCGAGAGCCGCCTCGGCCTGCTGCTGCTCGTACATGGCCTGGAAGCTGATTTCAGCCATGTGCACCGGCGGGAAACCGCCGCGCTGAATGATGTCAGCCACATTGCTGCGCAGGTAGGGATAGACGATTTGCGGGCAGGCAATGCCCAAGATGGCACCGAGCTGCTCGTTGGGCATGTTGCGGAGTTCAAAAATGCCGGCTTGCTTGGCCTCGACCATGAACACGGTCTTGTCGTCAATCTTGGTGTGCACCGTGGCCGTCACGCTGACTTCAAACAAGCCGTCGGCTACCGGCTTGGCATCAACACCGAGCTGGATCTCGACACCGGGCTGTTGCTGGTTCAACAGGATTTCAGGCGAATTAGGCTGCTCCAGCGAGATGTCCTTGAGGTAAACGCGCTGGATCTGGAATACGGGGTCAAGATTGGCTTCGGCCATGGTGCTCTTTCGTCAAGGTGTTAAAAATTTGGATCGGATGGAAAACCTGCGGCACTACGCCCGCAAAAAGACGCTGGGCGCGGCAGCCTGAGGCGCATTATCTCAGGCCCGCAGCCCCGAAAAGCGCCCCTTGACCTTGTCAAGCGCTCAAGGCTGAACGCGCAGCTCAGGCAGCACCGGACAGCAGCGGCAGCAGGCCACCCCGGCTGTCAAGCGCCATCAAATCATCGCAACCGCCTACATGGGTAGCGCCGATGAAAATTTGCGGCACGGTACGCCGGCCGGTGATTTCCATCATTTTCTGGCGCTCGCCAGGCAGCATATCGACACGGATTTCATTGAGTTCGGTGACGCCGCGCTCCTTGAGCAGTTGTTTGGCCTGAATGCAGTAGGGGCAGGAGCCGGTGGCGTAAATCTTGACTGCTTGCATGGTTTTTCTCCGCGTCTTTGCCCGTTCAGGTGTCGGGCAGGATGGAATGAATTAGATGGCTGCCGGAGCGGCGTATCAACCGCCGTCCTGCAAACACTTCGCTTTCGGCCTTTGTCAGGCTTTCTCGATGGGAAGGTTGGCGTCTTTCCATGCCTTGAGTCCGCCGCCCAGCGATTGGGCTTGCTCGTAACCGAGTTTTTTGGCGATGGCCACGGCACGGCTGGAACGCGCTCCGCTGGCGCACACCAGAATCACCGGCAAAGCCTTGTTTTTGACCACGCCTGGCAACTTCGCTTCAAGCTCGCCCAATGGCACGTTTTTGGCGCCACCGACATGGCCGGCGGCAAATTCTGCCGGTTCGCACACATCAATGACCACGGCTTTCTCGCGGTTGATGAGCTGCACAGCGCCACTGGCGTCCAGCGAACCTGCATTCATGCCGCCTGCAATCAAGGGCCAGATCAGCATGGCGCCGGAGGCGATGGCTATCGAAATCAGCATACAGTTATCGATCAGAAATTTCACGTAATACCTTTGTATATTTTTCACTCAACGGGTGATTTTAGAATGGAGGCAGAAGTTCACCTGCGGTCCCTCCTTTTATTCCTCATTTTCCTGCTTTCCAACTCTCTCCAACCTTTTAAAAACCATGTACAAAATCGTGCTCATACGCCACGGCGAATCAACCTGGAATCTGGACAACCGCTTTACCGGCTGGACCGACGTCGATCTCACCGAAACCGGGATTGCACAGGCCAAAAATGCCGGCCAGCTGCTCAAGGCAGAAGGCTATGACTTTGACGTGGCCTATACCAGTGTGCTCAAGCGCGCCACCCGCACACTCTGGCATGTGCTGGACGAGATGGACCAGACCTGGCTGCCGGTGGTGCACAGCTGGCGGCTCAACGAGCGGCATTACGGTGCTCTGCAAGGGCTGAACAAGCTTGAGACGGCCAAGAAATTTGGCGACGAGCAGGTGCTGGTATGGCGCCGCAGTTACGACACGCCACCGCCACCACTCACCGTTGAGGACCCTCGCTACGAAGGCGCCGACCGGCGCTATGTACCAGGGCAAGTACCGCTCACCGAATGCCTCAAGGACACGGTGGAGCGCGTGCTGCCCTTCTGGACGCAAGCCATGGTCCCCACCATCAAGGCCGGCAAACGCATTGTGGTTGCTGCGCACGGCAACTCGATACGCGCGCTGGTGAAATACCTGGACAATATTTCAGACAGCGACATCGTGGGCCTGAACATCCCCAACGGCATTCCGCTGGTGTATGAGCTCGATGAAGACCTCAAGCCGATGCGCAGCTACTACCTGGGCGACAGCGAGGCGATAGCCAAAGCCGCTGCGGCAGTCGCCGCGCAGGGCAAGGCCGTTGCAGCATAAATCTCCCGTAAAAAAAGCTGCGGGACTGGCGATGCGCCTGGCAGTCAATGCCCCTGCCAGGCGCATTGGCACTCTGAATTTGTAACCATGCGGCAGGAAGCTTGCAAAAGTCGGTTTTCCCCACACATTTAATGGCCCAGGTCGCGCAGCTTGCGGAACTGCAATGGCGCAAAGCTGTCCAAGGTGTATATTGCTCCCGATATGAAGGAGCATGGGTTCCTCAACAGGTTTAGGAAATTTTTATGGGTCAGAAGCTCAAGATAGCAGGCTGGATTTCAATCGGTGCAATGGCAGGGGCGCTCACCACGGTGCAACTGCAGGCTGTCGCGCGCGCTGGCATGGCACCTTTGCCACTGGAAGAATTGCAGCAACTCGCGGCTGTTTTTGGCATGGTCAAGACCGATTACGTCGAGCCTGTGGACGAAAAGAAACTGATTACCGACGCGATTTCCGGCATGGTCGCCAGCCTGGACCCGCACTCAGTGTATTTCGACAAAAAGTCGTACAAGGAATTCCGCGAAGGCACCTCGGGCCGTTTTGTCGGCGTGGGCATCGAGATCAGCCAGGAAGATGGTCTGGTCAAGGTGGTGTCGCCGATTGAAGGCTCACCTGCCGACCGCGCCGGTCTGAAGCCCAACGACCTGATCACCCGCATTGATGACACCGCCGTCAAGGGCCTGAGCCTGAACGATGCGGTCAAGAAAATGCGTGGCGAACCCCAAACCAAGGTGAGGCTGACGATTTTCCGCAAGGACGAAAACCGTACTTTCCCAGTCACCATCACGCGAGAGGAAATCCGCACCCAGTCGGTTCGCAGCAAGGTTGTGGAGCCGGGTTATGCCTGGATTCGCCTCAGCCAGTTCCAGGAACGCACGGTTGACGATTTTGTCACCAAGATGGAGCAGATTTACAAGCAGGAACCCAAGCTCAAAGGCTTGGTGCTGGACTTGCGCAATGACCCGGGCGGTCTGCTTGATGCCGCTGTCGCGATATCAGCGGCCTTTTTGCCCGAGAACGTGACGGTGGTTTCCACCAACGGCCAGTTGGCCGAAAGCAAGTCCACTTACAAGGCTTCACCCGAGTTTTACCAACGCCGCAATGGTGTTGACCCCCTCAAACGCCTGCCGGCAGCGCTCAAATCGGTGCCGCTGGTGGTGCTGGTCAATGAAGGCTCAGCCTCGGCCAGCGAAATCGTGGCCGGTGCCCTGCAGGATTACAAGCGCGCAACGATCATGGGCAACCAGACGTTTGGCAAGGGTTCGGTCCAGACGGTGCGGCCGCTCGGACCTGATACAGGCATCAAGCTGACCACGGCGCGCTATTACACGCCGAGCGGCAAGTCGATTCAGGCGCGCGGCATTGTGCCCGACGTGATGCTCGATGAAACCGCCGAAGGCAGCCCGTTTGCAGCACTGCGCACCCGTGAAGCCGACCTGGAAAAGCATCTGAACAGCGGCCAGGGCGCTGAGGTCAAAGACCCGGGCCGTGAAAAAGCCCGCGAGGAAGCCCTGAAACGACTCGAAGAAGAAGCCAAGAAAACGCCTGAGCAGCGCCGTCCGCCCGAGCTGGGCAGCGACAAGGATTTCCAGCTGGCACAAGCCATCAACCAGCTCAAAGGCCGGCCGGTACTGGTCAGCAAAACGGCGGTTGTCGAGCCGAAGAACGAGAAAAAAGAAAACTAGGCGGCAATACCGAATACCGCTCAGGCAAAGCCCGTCCGATCTTGAACGGGCTTTGCTTTATTCAAAATTCACAATCATTAACCAGCCGCCGCACCTGCCGGCGGCTTTTTTCTTCTCCTCCATGAACGATGAACAGCTGCTTCGCTATTCCCGGCATATCCTGCTCGACGAAATCGGCATCGAAGGTCAGGAAAAAATTCTCGCCGCCCATGTACTGATCGTTGGTGCAGGCGGCCTGGGTTCGCCTGTGGCCTTGTACCTCGGTAGCGCCGGCGTTGGCCGCATCACCCTGGTCGATCATGACCGTGTCGATGCGACCAACCTGCAGCGCCAGATTGCCCACACCATGGAGCGAATTGGCAAATTCAAGGCGGAGTCTGTGGTGCAGGCCGTCGCGGCCCTCAATCCGGACGTCAAAGTGATCCCGGTGACCGAACGCGCTGATGATGCCCTGCTTGACCGGCTGGTTCATGAAGTGGACCTGGTACTGGACTGCACCGACAATTTTTCGACCCGCCACGCCATCAACCGCGCCTGCGCCAAGCACCGCAAGCCGCTGGTCTCGGGGGCGGCGATCCGGTTTGATGGCCAGGTGACTGTCTATGACCCACGCAGCCTTGACTCGCCATGTTATGCCTGCATTTTTCCGGAATCAGACCAGCTGGAAGAAACTCGCTGCGCCGCCATGGGCGTATTTGCGCCGCTGGTCGGCATTGTGGGCAGCGTGCAGGCGGCAGAAGCCCTGAAACTGCTGTGCGGCATCGGGCATGCGCTGACCGCACGACTGCTGATGCTCGACGGACGGGGCATGGAGTGGCACGAGATGAAACTGTCGCGCAACAAGACCTGTACTGTCTGCGGCAGGCTCCACTGACATCACGACTGCTGGCAGCCCGCCAGCCCGAATCATTTTTTGCCAGCAGCGGGCTTGGGCGATGGCTTGGCTTGCGCGGCCTGCTTCAAAACATCAGCGCAATCGGCATCCTGTCCTGGCCCGGTTTCTATCGTTGCGGCCAATGCCAGCAGAGGATTGATGACGCCCAGAAGCAGCGCCAGACCTGCCCGGCCGGCCAGTGCGGTTTTTTCCGGTCCCGCTGTCATGTTTGCGAAGGTGCCGCCAATCCGCAGCGGCGACCTGAGAGTCAAAATGCTCATATCCTTGGGCCGTGGCTTGAGCAAGATATCGAGTGTTTCGTTGCTCAGGCTGATCTGGCCGTCTCCGGTGATCAGGGTGTCACTGGTATCGAGCACGATGGCCCGGCTGCTCATCAAACCCTGCTTCACATCAAAAGCGGCAGCGGCGCACCTTAACAGCACAGTGCGGTCACCGCTCAACAGGAACTTGATCACTTCGCCACCATCGAGCCCCATGTATTCGAGCAGGATATTGCTGATTTCGCCTTTTCCCATCAGGATTGCCACATCACCCGAGGCCGACCCGAGCATTTGCGCCACCGAATTGCCACGACCCTTCAAATCGAACTGCCCGCTGATTCTGCCCAAGCCGGTTTTGGTGGTTTTAACGCTGGGAAAGAGCTGGTTTAGCTGTAATCCGCGCACATCGAGCCTGGTATTGAAGGCCGCCGGGGAAACATTGGCATCGATACCGATAGTGCCGGCTATTGATCCACCGGCAACTCCCAGCGAAATTGGCGCCAGCTGCAGCACACCGGCATGGAGCTTGACGTGGACAGAGCCTTTGTCCAGCGGCAATTCCTTCACATGCCGGATGTCAGCGGCCGAGTAGATGACGTCAGCATTCATGGCTTTGAGCTTGACCACATCGAGCGGCGTACGCGACAGCACCTTGCCGGGCGCCGTTCCAGTCTGGGAAGCGCTTTTCGTTGAGCCGGCGGATGCAGCTTTGCCAGCGGTTGAGGCGGCAACGGCCTTTGTTTTTGGCGTCGAAGGGCGGGAGGGCGCCATACCGATGACGGACCCCAAATCCGCAAAATCCATGACTTTTGACTGTACCTTGCCCGTCAAAAGCGGAACGGCTGCAGATTGATCAAAACTCAGCGCACCACTGAGGTCGGACTTGCCAAGCAAGCCCTGCAACCGGCTGACAGCCCAGAGTTTGTCCTGCTTGTCCAGCTTGCCCCTGAGCTTGTAGGGTGGCGTAGACGGCAACACCACGCCCAGCAAGTTGTAAAGCTCGTCCAGGTTCTGGCCCTGCAGGTCAAATGTCGCATCGATGCCGCCCATACTGGCCAGACTGGAGATCGAGCCTTTGGCCTTCAGGCTGGTTCTTCCGGCCATGGCGTTGACCTCAAGCGGAAAAGGTGCCTGGGTGTTTTTACTGAACGCCAGTACGCCGCCAGCACGGCCATTGGCGGTCAATGCTTCGCCACTCCATTGACCGGACACCTTGTAGCTCAAGGGCAATTCATTACCCGATTCCCGCGCCAATGAAAACTGGAGATCCAGATCAGCCCCCTGCGCCCTGGCAAGGTAGTTGACCTTGCCTTGATCGACCACCACCGCGCCTATCTCTGGCACCGCCCCTTTGTCGGAGGTAGCGCGCGAAAGCGCCCAGGTCCGCCGGCCATCGGGCTCGATCTGCAGGCCAATGACAGGTTCAATCAGGGCAAGCCGCGGCAGCACCACCTTAGCGAATAGAAGCGGCAGGATCTCGATGTCAAATTCGGCAGCAGTGGCCTTGAGTAAATAGGGATCACGAGCCCATTCAGGATTGGCAATTTCGACCCCATCCGCCCTGACCGTGGCGCTACGGCCAAGTTTCACAGACAGATGTTGCGTAATCTCGAAACGTCGCCCCAACTGTTCCGACACATAGCGATTGATCGGCCCACGCATCGAATTCCAGGGAAAAAAATAAGCCGCAAGCAAAAGAGCCACCAGCAACAATGCAAGACCAGCCATCCATCGGCGAAAAGTAGTGGATCCAAACATGGAATTGTTCATGCCTTGGTATGAGCTGGGTGGCCGCTTCCAGCAAGCGTGCCCTGCAATGGCCGGCGATGCGCAGAAATGACGGTGAAACTGTCGCGCATATGCACTGAATTGCAGCGCTTTGACTATCACCCGAATACGGATTTTGGACAGTCAGCATGCACGATGAAAAACTGTCGGCTGGTGCCTACATCACATTGACATGAAATCGTCGGAAAACCCCTACAAGTACTCGCAGAGGCCGCTGGCAGAATAAGCCATCAGTCTAAAGATACATTAAGACACAGGGCAAGTTGGCATTTTCCGGCTCTTGCCAGCCGCATTGGGCGGGCTTTTCGCAACTCACACCGAATTTCCTGCCTCCGTTAACTGGATCAGAGCCGTGAGACTGAAAACATACATCGTTGAAGATAACCCCACCATCCGGGAAAACCTGATTGGCACACTGGAAGAACTGGCCTGCATCGTTGCTGTCGGAACGGCAGAAACTGAAAACGAGGGCAAGGCCTGGTTAAACGACAACCGGCAGGAATGGGATCTGGCGATAGTCGATCTATTTTTGAAGCAGGGAAGCGGTCTGGGTGTGCTTGCAGCTTGCCGGGATCGCCCTTCGCGGCAGAAAGTCGTGGTTCTGAGCAATTACGCCACAGCAGACATTCGCCAGCGGTGCGCCCAGCTTGGGGTCGATGCGGTGTTCGACAAGTCCAATGAAATTGATGCCTTGGTGGACTATTGCCTTCAGCAGGGCAGCACCGTCATTGACGCTGGAAAACCTTCTGCATAAGCTTGAGCCCGACCCTAAGGCGCAGATCCCCCACGGATGCCCGGCGCAGCGGCAAAGACAAGGGCCGTACCAGGCTGCACAGCGCTCTGTCAGTCAATCAGCTTGTTTTTAAGAGCGTAATAAGTCAGGTCGCTGTTCGAATTCAGACTCATCTTTTCCATGACACGCGTGCGGTAGGTGCTGACGGTTTTAACGCTCAGCGAAAGTGCTTTGGCAATATCGCCCGCAGTTTCCCCCTTGGCCAGTTTCAAAAAGACCTGAAACTCCCGCTCGGACAGCTGCTCGTGGGCAGCAACGTCCTTGGGACGGTTCAATTGTTGTGCCAGCAGTTCTGCCACAGCCGCCGTGATGTAACGCTTGCCCAGCGAAATCACACGAATCGCATCCACTATTTCAGAGGGATCGCATTCCTTGTTGAGGTAGCCGCTGGCACCCTGGCGAATCAGGTTGACCGCGTAATGCTCTTCCGGATAGCCACTCAAAATCAGAATGCCGACGTCCGGCGCCTTGGCGCGAATCATGGCCAGCGCATCGATCCCGCTCTGACCGGGCATGGACAGATCCATGACAAGAATGTCCAGCTCGACATTGCGAACCAGGTCAATGGCTTCACGTCCGTTTGCCGCTTCACCGACAACGCGTAAATCCACCTGGTCCGAGAAAAACTGCTTCAGTCCCGACCTCACAATGGCATGGTCATCCACAATTCCAATTTTTATCATGTCGCCCTCTTTCTATAAAACCTGTACCGTCCGGCAAGACCATCAAAAAAATCAGCACCGGGCCATAACAGCTGCGTTGATTATCACTGCTCATTATTGACGCGTTATTTACAGAAGAACTGAACGGGAGTTCGCCGTGAAAAAATTTGCCTCGCTCAAAATGGCCATCAGCCTGCCGCTTGCCGTGCTGGCGGCGGCCTTCCTGATTTTCATCAATGAAGCCAGTTTTCAGCAGTCTACAAAAGCAGTTGCCAACATGGAGCAGGCCCAGCAGACCCGTAGCGCCATCAACCAGCTGGAGCGTCAGATGCTGGATGCCGAAACCGGCCAGCGGGGCTACCTGCTGACAGGAGATCAGCGCTACCTGGAGCCTTACAAAATGGCCGTAGGGGATATTACCCAAAACCTCGACCGCCTGCGTCAGCTGTTTGCCCCCCAGCGTGAGCAACTTGGCGACTTCGACATCTTGTCCCGCCATGTATCGCGCAAGCTGGCCGAGATGGACCTGAGCGTGCGCATGCGCAAGGACGGCAATGAGGATGGCTGGAAATTTGTGCTGACCACTGACGTCGGCAAGGAACAGATGGAAGCCATCCGGGAGCAAACCACCAAACTGTCGGCCAGCAGCGTCATCAAAATGGAACAGGGCCAGGCGCAGATCAAGAAAGCACTGCAACTCTCGCGCATCGGCATTGCCGCGACGGCGCTGGTCGGGCTGCTGGCTTTTTACATGTACCTGATGCAAACCAAAGCGCTGCTCGCTTCGGGCCAGCGCGAGCAGGAGTCGCTGGAGCGCGAGCGTGACCTGCTGGAAAAGCAGGTCAAGGAACGTACCGCCAGCCTGGCCGAGCTGGCAACCCATTTGCAAAATGTGCGTGAGGACGAGCGCGGCCATCTGGCACGCGAACTGCACGACGAATTGGGCGCATTGCTCACGGCGGCAAAACTCGATGTCGCCAGGATCAAGTCGCGGCTGGCCGGCAACCTGCCGGAAGTCTCGGAAAGGCTCCAACATCTGACCAGTACCCTCAATAGCGGTATTGCACTGAAACGGCGCATTGTTGAAGACTTGCGCCCTTCCTCGCTTTCCCATCTGGGTCTGGTAGCCTCACTGGAAATTCTGGCGCGGGAATTTGAGGAACAATCTGGACTGTCAATTTCCACTGACCTGGAAACGGTCGAACTAGGCGGGTCGGCGCAGCTGACTGTTTACCGACTGGTGCAGGAGTCGCTGACCAATATTGCCAAATATGCCCAGGCAACCCAGGTGGAAATCAGCCTTCACAATTTTGACAGCTACCTCACCATCGATGTCAAGGACAACGGCAAGGGCTTCAAGCTAAAGAATATTGGCCCGGGAAGCCATGGGCTGGCTGGCATGCGCCACCGGGTTGAAGCGGCTGGCGGGAAATTGACGGTTGACAGCACCGAAGGAAGCGGCACACAGGTGAGCGCCGTATTACCCAAATCACTGTGAATACCCTTTGTCAAATGGCAATCGCGACATTCCACATGCCATCCAGAGCCACCCCAGCCAGACAGCACGTAACAAAATGTCATCTTTTTCCTACAGTCCAGCCCCCCCGACACTGACAGTCGTAAAGGTCTAAAGCCGATGACAAAGAGCAGACTGGCCAGTTAAGCTTGCCGAAGACTTTTTAAAGAAGCACTTCTTATGTGCAAAGCCATCGCGAGGAAATTGAAATGTTGCATTATTCAGTCGTTTTTCTGGTGATCGCCCTGATTGCTGCTGTCTTCGGCTTTGGTGGAATTGCAGCAGGAGCCGTTGAAATTGCCAAAATTCTTTTCTTCCTGTTCGCTATTATGGCAATAGTCAGCTTTGTGCTCAGCCTGATCAGGAACAGGAAAAATTAGATCTGCTTTCATCCGCGCTCCGTAATTGCCTCGCCTCTCTTGGTTAACCATTTAACTCACTAAGGAAATATGGACATGAATACCGATACCACTTCAAATATGGCCCGTGACGCTATTCCTGCAATGCGTAAAGCTTCAGACGGCATGCTTGAATCAGCTGGCAGGACTCTGGAGTCGACGCGTGAGCATGCCAATCAAGTGCTTGACAAGGCAGAAAGCAAAGTTCGCGAATTGCGCGGCAGCGTTGATCCGATGGTGGACATGCTGGCCTCGAAAGCTCAAAAGATGGCCCGTCAGAGTCTGGACCTGGCCTCTGAAGCCAAAGAACGCACCGAAAAATCGCTCAAGCAAGCTGCTGATGCGACCACCCGCTATGTTTCCGAGCAACCCATGCGCTCGGTGCTGATGGCAGCAGCTGTCGGTGCCACAGTGGCCCTGCTGGTTTCTGCTTCCCGTCATCGCAACCGAAACCGTTACTGAAATAGCGCATTGACTATCCTTGGCAAGCGCTGACGCACAACCACTAACTACTTCAGAATCTTATGCTGCATCCTCTTTTTTCAACGATTGTGCAAAGGCCTGATCTGCTCATGGAGCATCTGTCAGCCTATGGATCGCTGGTTCACAAGGAGGCATCCAGTGCAGGTTCGGAATTGTTGGCGCGTGCAGTGGCAGGGTTGGTGGCCATCTTGGCTCTGGCTGTTTTTCTAGGTTTGGCGGGAGGAGCCCTGATGCTGGGTTTTTTGCAGAACCAGTTCCACTGGATATTGGTGGCAGTGCCTGGGTTTGCGCTGGCACTGCTGGTCATTGCCGTCATGGTGGCCAGGAAGCCCCTTAAAAGCGAGCGTTTCCCGGAGTTGAAAGCCCAGCTTGACAGCGATGCGCAGGCATTGCGTACGGTGGCCTGAAAACCGCCACGGAAAGACCCTGCATGGACTCCTCTACAGAACTCACGCCTCAAGAGCGCCTGGCGATCAGCCGCAAGGCTATTGTCAGACATATGAACCGGCACCACCGGGAAAGTGAGGAATTGAGCGATGAAGACGTTGACGATGCCAATGAAACACGCCCAGCGTCCCCCGGAACCTTGGGCATCATCAAACATGCAGCACGGGTATGGTGGCATCGCCATCCGGCAAGCGCCGCAGCAGAATTGGCCCGCCCGCTATTGAGCGGCTACGCAAGAGAGCATCCCTTCAAGCTTCTCGGCATTTCTGTGGCTGTTGGCGCTGCAGTCGTTGTGATACGACCGTGGCGAATGATGTCGGTAGGCGCGCTCGTGGTGGCCGCCGTGAAGTCCTCGGGACTGACCAACACACTGGTTTCGATGCTCTCTTCTGTTACCCGGCATGCTGAACACACCAACACAACGCCATGAGCACCAGCCCCCACGCCTCCAGCGAACCGGGTCTTGACCAGGCAGAGTTCCATTCAGTGCGGCCCAGGCTCGATTAGGGTTCCCGCCATGCGCCACAAGTGGAAGACCATGCCGATGAACTCAAGGGACTGGCTGGATCGGTAAAAAACCAAGTGCAGGTCGATAGGCGTGGTGCCGCCAATCGACAGGCTTTTTTAAACTTTGCACCAATTAATTACATCAACTCAAAGAGGAACTCCTATGAAATACGCTCGTGCAATCGCTTTCGCAGCTCTGGCAGGCATCACCATCATCGGCAGCGGCTGCGCCGTGGGGCGTGGTCAGGAAACAGTTGGCTCCTACGTTGATGATGCAGCCATCACGACAGCCGTCAAGGCGAAGTTCGTCGAAGACACAACCGTTTCAGCCATGTCCATCAGCGTTGAAACGCTCAATGGCACTGTCCAACTGTCTGGATTTGCAAAATCAGCTGCAGAAAAAATGCAGGCTGAAAATATTGCCCGCGGCGTAAAGAACGTCAAAAGTGTTCGTAACGACATCGTCATTCGTCCTTAAG
The DNA here is from genome assembly GCA_039925285.1 of Polaromonas sp. Lineage (GTDB taxonomy): Bacteria > Pseudomonadota > Gammaproteobacteria > Burkholderiales > Burkholderiaceae_C > Polaromonas. The sequence continues at coordinate 6,043 of JBDSZF010000273.1, read as the reverse complement.
CGGCTCTCTCAGTCCATTGCGTCACCTGTATAAGGTGATGTGAGAAAAAGGCGGGCGATGGATTCTTCCATCGTCCGCTTTTTTCATGAGCACGTCATGGCGAACGAATGGAGTCCCCAAAAAACGGCTCAAGTCCTGAACACAACTCAGGATTTGACCCGCTCGGTAAGCAACTGGAATGAACGGTCAGCTGGCCTTGACGATCAGCTTGTTATCCACCGATTGAACGCCATTGAAGGTTTTGGCCATCGCGCCAGCCCTCTCTCGCGCGGCTTCCGTGGGCGCCGAGCCATTCAGGGTCACCGCGCCGTCTTTGGTATCCACATTGATTTTGAAAGCGCTGAGGTCAGGATCCTTGGCCAATGCCGTTGAAATGGCTGCCGTAATGGCCATGTCGTCCATTTTTCCAATGACTTTGCTGCCGGCCACTTTGGCAGAAGACTCGGTATTTTGTGTGGCATTTTTCAGTGCTTGGCCTGCTTTGGCAAAACCTTCTTCCGTTTTGGCTTTCGCTTGTTCGGCCGATTGCTCAGCCGTCTCCTTCGCCTCTGCCGCAGCCTGCTCGGTTTTGGCTATCGCCGAATCGAGCTTCTGACCCACAGTTTGATGCTCATCGGGCTTGCTGCACGCACCCAATGCAAGCGCCAGAACCAGCGATGTGAACACAGGCAGTGAACACTGAAGGCGCTGGAAGTGATTCGGCGAAGTTTGCGAAGATTTATTTCTCATGAGGGATTCCCGTTCTTGAAACAGCCGCACCCAGAAAAAATCTGAAGCATGCTGAAAAGGTTAAATGCTGCGTCAATAAATTTCTGTCTTTGGCACTGTAATCAGTGCATCGCCTGCGGTAAATCACCATCTTCGGTGATTCCCATCAGACACGCGGCAGGAATAGGCTTTGGCCTTCAGGCTTTTAACAATTTTCTGATTGACTGTATCTGGCGTAACAGCTTCCATGCTTTTTCCGAAACTCGGCTGGGTAGACCGGCGCCGCTGCGTAAGGGCGGGCAAACACGCCAAGCTTTTCCGCCTGGGCATGGCCTTGTTGCACAACATAAGGCCCCCTATTGTTGTGGTAGCGGTAAGACCAGGCCAAGCCTTGCGAAACCAGCCACTCTCCCTGGTCCTGCCGATCGAAAAAGATACGTGCCACCAGGCGTCCATAGTCGTCACGCACCTTGACTTGTACCACTACGCGTTTGCCCAATACCCGGCGCTTGAGTGCATCGCGCGCCACTGGGCCGCCAGGCTGGCAAATTTCCGGTGCATCAATGCCATCAATACGAATCTTCTCGGGTTTTCCGCCGCCTGGCGGTCGTACATGGACGGTGTCGCCATCGACGACATAAGTCACCACACCCGTCCAGTTCACCCTGGAGGAGGTAGCCGCCAAAACCGGGGACGCGCAAACAAGCGCACCCATAGTGGCGACGAACAGCCTCCTTAAACCGAAGGTTGAAATCATTTTTAGTACTGAATTAATAGCTGATAGCGCTTGCCAAGCTTGCGTAGAAGGTCTAAATCATGGGTAACTCTTTACCCATTGAGTGAAAAGTTTTTGGGGCTGAAGGCAAAGTCTGCAACGAATCGATAGAGTGCGGAGGATCGGCGTCATCGCCCATGAGCGCTGCGATTGTCGCGCATCCACCCGTCAAATATCTAGGCCGTCACAATCCAGCCTTCCAGCGCATCCATCTCCGGCGGCAAACCATAAGCGGGGGCGCCCTGCTGGGCTGCCCAGGCTGCCTGCAGCAGGCACAGAACCGCATCCAGGCTGTCACCGCTGGCATCATCAACCAGGGCGTCGCGCTGGGCATGACTGACTTTCAAGCGCAGGCCAAGCCGGGTCTGGCCGTGTTCCAGCGCAGTCATCAAGTCCTTGCGCGCTATCAGCCGCTCTGGCGTCTGCTTGGCCTTGTCATCGCTTTTGTACGAACGATTGCCCAAGACTTCACGCGCCAGCATTCCCGGATAGCCTTCCAGCGCAACGCGCCGGTTGTCACCCGGGTGCAGACCGGGCAAATGAACGCCCGCAGCCAGCAACCGCGGTACGCCAGCATGGAGCATATAGGCCACGGGCGGATTCACCCATTTCATCGAAGGGCTGGAACCCGACGGTTTGTCGGTGCCGCGATGGGCAAATTTCTGCCCCGCAGGGCGCGCATCGCAAAAGGCAGCGAAAGTGTTGCGGATCTCGATCCGGCTCAAGCCCGCATAGTGCCCCATCAACTCAAACCATTGCGTGGGCCAGCCCAGATGCCTGACCAGTTCGCGCGGCAGGCCGAAGGGGAAGTCAAAAGCCCCGATCCAGCTACGCTCCTGGCGCAGCCACTGGTCGAAGCCGTCGAGCGAATCCAGACGCTCCAGGCCTGCCAGCAGCACACGCCCTTTCAAGGCGCTGCCCACAGCCATCACAATCGGTTTGCGGCGGCTCGGACGGCACGAAAAATCGCAGCCGATCAGAAGATCGGGTATTAACGTTTGCTCGTTCACGCCATCAACCCAGCGCCAGCGCGTGTAAGCCACATCGCCTTGCCGGACTGGTCCAGGTTTTTTCAGGAGCGCCCGATGATGGCGGCCGTGGCCATCAACTCTTCAAGCAGCGCCAGGGACACCTTGCCCGAGGCCGCATAGGGATCGAGTTCGGGTTTTTCCGAATATTTCAGCAGGACCGTATGGTTCAGCTTGAGCAGATTGACCGTTCCCATGGTCCAGCCGCCAAAACGGCGTTCGGAAATTTCCTCATAGTCCAGCAGCACCACATCCTTATGGCGCGGGTCTCTCTGGATATGCCCATACAGCTCACTGATGGCCGTGCGGCCACCTTCGATGGCCTGCAAGAAAATGCCACCGCCATAGCAAAGAATGCCGGTGATCCCGCCAATCGGGTTGTACTGGCGCGCTTGCGCCAAAATCGACTCAATGGCGCCAGCGCTGGTGTCCACGGCGCGGCTGGCATACAGCAAACGTACCAACATGGGTCTACCCTTTCCGGGGAATGAGTGCGAGAAACTCGCGGCGCAAGGTCGAGTCCTTCAGGAAAACGCCGCGCATGACTGAATTGATCATCTTGCTGTCCATGTCCTTGACGCCGCGCCAGGCCATACAGTAGTGGCTGGCCTCCATCACAATGGCCAAGCCGTCGGGCTGGGTTTTTTCCATGATCAGGTCGGCCAGTTGCACCACTGCCTCTTCCTGGATCTGAGGACGGCCCATCACCCACTCGGCCAGCCGCGCATATTTGGACAGACCAATCACATTGGTGTGCTCATTGGGCATGATGCCGATCCAGACCTTGCCGATAACCGGGCAGAAATGATGCGAGCAGGCGCTGCGAACAGTAATCGGCCCAACGATCATCAACTCGTTGAGGTGTTCGGCATTGGGAAACTCGGTGATGGTGGGCACCTTCACATAGCGGCCGTTGAACACCTCGTTCAGGTACATCTTGGCAACGCGGCGCGCGGTGTTGCCGGTGTTGTGGTCCCCGGCAGTATCAATCACCATGCTGTCAAGAACGCCCTGCATCTTGACTTCCACCTCGTCAAGCAGGCGTTCCAGTTCACCCGGTTCAATGAACTCGGCGATGTTGTCATTGGCATTGAAACGCTTGCGTGCCTGGACCAGGCGTTCACGAATCTTGACAGAGACAGGGGTTCCTTCATCCGTGGCATCCTGGGATGGCGTATTAGTTTTCATAAGCATGTCAGATATTACCAGCCCGTCTGAAACTTCAGTAATGCTGACCCGTCAGGAGCAGGGCCAGCCGCATCAAGGCATAGGCTATCCAGCCCTGAATACGCCGGCCCAAGGGGCGCTGACTGTAAACGGCCGGATCTATGCGCACCCCGTGGTGGGCCACAGCCTCGCGCAGACGAGCGCCCAGGTCCTCGGCAAAGGCTCTGTCCTCGACCACCACATTGGCCTCACGGGCTAGCAGCAAGCTCAGCGGATCAAGGTTGGACGATCCCACGGTCGCCCAGTGTCCATCCACCACCGCCACTTTGGCATGCAGGAAACTGGTCGAATACTCGTGGATTTCCACCCCTGCGGCCAATAAAGCCCCGTACACGGGACGCGCCGCATGGTACTGCATGAAGTATTCGTACTTGCCCTGCAGCAGCAGAGTCACGCGCACGCCGCGTCTGGCCGCCCCCACGAGGGCACGGCGAAGTTTTCCGCCAGGCAAAAAATACGCATTCGCAATGATGACCTCCTGCCGCGACCGGCCAATCGCCTTGCGATACGCCCGCTCGATGCTGCGGCGGTTGCGCAGGTTGTCGCGCAGCACCAGCGCCGCTTTGGGCCGCGACAGGCCGGACAAGGTTTCACCACCTGAATCTGCCGGCTGGGCCAGCAAGGTGGCATCGGTGCGCCCGCCATAGCCTGCCGCCTTGAACTTCTCCCAGGCGTCGGTCAAATGCCTTTGCCGTGCGCTGTAGCCGGCCTGCACACGCCACCAGAGCAGCGCCATCGCATCAGTCGCCTCGATCGCCAGCGGCCCGGTCACGGCCACTGCAAAGTCAAAACGGGGTGCTTGCAGGTCGCCATGATTGGGATCGTAAAAATCGTCCAGCACATTGATGCCGCCGCAAAAAACAATGCGGTGATCCACCACACACAGCTTGCGGTGCAGCCTGCGCCAGCGCTCTGGCACCAGCAAGCCCAAGCCCGATGCCATCGGGGAGTACGCATACCACTGGACCCCCGCATCGGTAAACTTTTTCTGCCACTCCGCTGTGAGCGGTGCGGTGCCAATGGCATCCACCAGCACCTGAACCGTCACGCCCCGTTGGGCCGCCCGAACCAGGGCATTGGCCACATCCGCCCCTGCACCATGAAAATCAAAAATATAGGTTTCCAGTTGAATCCACCTGACGGCAGCATCAAAAGCCTGGATAAATGCGGGAAACAGCGCCTGTCCGCCCTGGAATAGCTGGAGTTTTTCGGACTTGGGGAATGAAGGCATCAGGGGATTAAGGGATAGGGAGCGATGTGAGGCGGGACACGTCAGGCCCATTTCGTTATACACAAGCCTGAATTCGACTTCCGGTAGAGGCAACTGCCATCGCTAATTCGTTGATTCATAAAGACTCCCGCGAACTGCAATCATCCCATAGAAAAAATTTTTGCCGCTTATAAGTGGTTGATTTACAAAGAGTTTTTTACTTGTGTATAACGCAATGCGTCAGGCCATTTGAACTGACAACTCCATTTTGCCAACGCAGCACGGCCCACAGGCCCTGCAGATGTTGCCACCCTGATTCAAGCCACTGAATTCATGAACCTCGGCAGCAGCAAGATCGCCTCGGCATTGGAGGGAGAAAAGCATTTCTCCGCAGCTTCCTGGTGTGCCAGCCACTGCCAGGCGGTGTGCTCGCGCGGGCTGAGCGTGACAGCACAGACGCTGGGCAGGCACAAGCCGAACACATGCTCGGTGTTGCGCGTCACGCCGGGCGCATAACGATGACGCCACACCGGATAAATATCGTAGACATTCGAGAGACCCCAATCGCGCATCTGGACCGACGTGGCAATGATGCCGGTTTCTTCCTGCACCTCACGCAGCGCCGTCTCCCGCAAGGGCTCGTCCACGGCATCCCTGGAGCCGGTGACGCTCTGCCAGAAACCCGGATCGCCGGTACGCTCGATCAGCAGGACATCGAGCTGTGGCGTGTAAATGACCACCAGAACCGATTCGGGAATTTTGCAGAGCTTGGTTTCAGACATGGTGGGTTATTGCGGCTGGGGATGAAATACGCTCTCATTTTTATAGCTTCTTATGCAAATAGGACGTGCACCAGAGGCAGTGGTCGAAGCTAGAGCAGAATCGCCCTGACTGGCAACAGCCCGCACTCCCCCATGTACCTCGTATTTGTTTCCTTGAAGTTCTTGCTGGTCAGGGTGATTCCGCTCTAAGGCTATTTCCATCAAAAGCCATCCCCCTCAAGCTGGGCGGATGAGGATGTCCCATTTGGGCAAGAGCGGGTTGCGTTCGAGGCGCGCTTCTACCGCTTTCATGGCTTTCTTGGACAGCTTCACA
>JBDSZF010000272.1:0-3863 GCA_039925285.1 Polaromonas sp. | reverse complement strand
CCGCATGGCGCGCCGGCTGGCTGCGTAGCCAAAGTTTCAAGGGGAAATTGCTTGTCGTCCCATCAACCCGGATGTAAGCGGGCCGCTAATTGATAGTGGAACCCATGTTTAACGTTTCAGGCTGTCGCGGATTTCACGCAGCAGCACGATGTCTTCAGGCGGTGCAGCTGGAGCGGCGGGCGGTGGGGCTTTCCTGAGACGGTTCATCTGCTTGACCATCATGAAGATGATGAACGCCAGGATGATGAAATTCAGCGCTACCGTGATGAAATTACCGTAGGCGAATACGGCGCCAGCCTTCTTGGCATCGACTAGCGGTAGTCCGGCGGCCTGCCCGGCCAGCGCGACGTAGTAGCTGGAGAAGTCGAGCCCGCCAAAGATCTTGCTGACCAGTGGCATGATCAGGTCGCCGACGATTGAATCGACGATCTTGCCGAAGGCGCCGCCGATGATCACGCCAACGGCCAGGTCCATCACATTGCCCTTGACGGCAAACTCCTTGAATTCCTGCATCATTCCCATGAGGTACTCCTGTTGTTTTGAGTTCGCGGCGGCCACGCCCTGTGCTGTCGCTTGACGATTATGCTGTTTGGACGTGAATCCGCAGCCGGATGTGGGCGTTTGCTTGAAGCAAAATTTGAGCGACTGCCCAAAGCAGACATCCACACGTCATGGGGCGAGAGGGCAGCCTGAAGCCTTGAAAAACGACTTCTCGCTCCGCTACAATTGCGGGCTGACCCCCACTATGCCTTTTTCAAGCCAGTTCTTGAAGGACTCTCATGACCCAAGCAAGCGTAATTGGTGTGCCCCACGGCGCGCCAATTGATAAAGATAAAAGAAACTGGATCGTTGCTACCTGTGCCGTGGGCGGCGCAGGCGTTGCTGCCGTGGCTGTGCCTTTCGTGAGTACCTTCCAGCCCTCTGAAAGAGCCAAAGCCACCGGCGCTGCCGTCGAAGTCGATATTTCAGCCCTCAAGCCAGGTGAAAAAATGACGGTAGAGTGGCGCGGCAAGCCCGTATGGGTTGTCAAGCGCACACCTGAGCAACTCGCTACGCTGGCCAAGGTCGATGCCCTGCTGGCTGACCCGAACTCTGAACGCAAGCTGCCCGAATGGACGCCTCCGTATGCACGCAACGAAACCCGCTCCATCAGGCCTGACACATTGGTGGTGGTGGGTATTTGTCCGCATCTGGGTTGCTCGCCTTCGGACAAGTTTCAGCCCGGCCCACAGCCTTCATTGCCGGATGATTGGGCCGGTGGCTTCCTGTGCCCCTGCCATGGTTCCACCTTTGATCTCGCGGGTCGCGTGTATAAAAACAAGCCTTCGCCTGATAACCTTGAAGTGCCTCCGCACATGTACCTGTCGGATGCAAAGCTGCTGATTGGTGAAGACAAAAAGGCCTGAGGGCGTGCCAACTCCTTCACAAGACCTTGCCGCGCGCGCTTGATGCCCTGCCGTCCCGCTGCGTATCAAGCCCCGGCCAAAGAAACCCCCCGAACCAGGATCAGTTATGGCTGAATTCAAAGATATATCTCCCGCTGCCCCTCTCGCCGAAAAAGCGCTGAACTGGGTCGATAACCGCTTCCCCGCCAGCAAGCTCTACAAAGAGCACATGAGCGAGTATTACGCGCCCAAGAACTTCAACTTCTGGTACATCTTTGGTTCATTGGCCATGCTGGTGCTGGTGATCCAGATCGTCACCGGCATTTTCCTGACCATGAACTACAAGCCTGATGCCGCACTGGCGTTCGGTTCAGTCGAGTACATCATGCGCGACGTGCCCTGGGGCTGGCTGATCCGCTACATGCATTCGACCGGGGCTTCTGCCTTTTTTGTCGTCGTCTACATGCACATGTTCCGCGGGCTGATCTACGGCAGCTACCGCAAACCGCGCGAGTTGATCTGGGTTTTCGGCTGTGCGATTTTCCTGGCGCTGATGGCCGAAGCCTTCATGGGCTACCTGTTGCCCTGGGGCCAGATGAGCTACTGGGGTGCCCAGGTCATCGTGAACCTGTTTGCAGCCATTCCCTTCATCGGCCCTGATCTGGCGCTGCTGATTCGCGGCGACTACGTGGTCGGCGACGCAACGCTGAACCGCTTCTTTGCCTTCCACGTGATTGCCGTGCCGCTGGTGCTGCTGGGCCTGGTCGTGGCGCACATCATTGCACTGCACGAAGTCGGCTCCAACAACCCCGATGGCGTCGAGGTCAAGGGTCCGAACGCGCCGCGCGATGCCAATGGTCATCCGCTCGATGCCATTCCCTTTCATCCGTACTACACGGTGCATGATATTTTTGGCGTCAGCATTTTTCTCATGATTTTCAGCGCCATCATTTTCTTCGCGCCCGAGTTCGGTGGCTACTTCCTGGAGTACAACAACTTCATTCCCGCCGACCCACTGAAAACACCTCTGCACATCGCCCCGGTCTGGTATTTCACGCCTTACTACTCGATGCTGCGCGCTGTTACCACCGAAATGAAATATGCACTGATCGCCTGCGTGCTGGCCGGTGCCGTGCTGGGTGTGCTCAAAGCCAAAATCGCCGGCCTGTTCAAGGCCGTCATCGTCGGTGCTGCCGTGATGCTGGTTGTTGCGATGCTGATGATCGATGCCAAGTTCTGGGGTGTCGTCATCATGGGCGGAGCAGTCATCATCCTGTTCTTCCTTCCTTGGCTGGACAACAGCGAAGTCAAATCGATCCGCTATCGTCCGACCTGGAACAAGTACCTGTACGGTATCTTTGTGATCAATTTCCTGATTCTGGGCTACCTGGGCGTGCAACCCCCTTCAGCTATTGGCGAGCGTGTGTCGCAGGTCGGGACTTTGTTCTACTTCGGCTTCTTCTTGCTGATGCCATGGTGGAGCCGACTGGGCACCTTCAAGCGCGTTCCGGATCGCGTTATTTTTGCGGCCCACTGAGCAGGTATAACCATGAAAAAAATCATCCTCGCACTGATTACAGCGGTCGGCCTGGTGGCAGGTGCACAGGCCAGCACAGGTGGCCTTGCCTGGGACAAAGCACCCAATAAGACCAACGATGTTGCTGCCCTGCAAAATGGCGCCAAGCTGTTTGTCAACTATTGCCTGAACTGCCATTCGGCAGCCTTCATGCGTTTCAACCGCCTCAAGGATATCGGCCTGACTGACCAGCAGATCAAGGACAACCTGCTCTTCACGACTGAAAAAGTCGGTGAAAATATGAAGGCTGCCATTGATCCGAAGCAGGCAAAGGACTGGTTCGGCGGCACACCGCCCGACTTGACCCTGATTGCGCGTTCGCGGTCCGGCGCAGGCGGAACCGGTGCGGATTACCTCTACACCTACATGCGCACCTTCTACCGCGACGACACCAAGGCGACGGGTTGGAACAACCTGGCCTTCCCCAATGTGGCCATGCCGCATGCCTTGTGGGAATTGCAGGGAGAACGTAAACCGGTGTATGCTGAAAAGGAAGAGCACGGTCACAAGGTTGCCATTTTCAAGGGCTGGGAACAGGTCACGCCGGGCACCATGACACCGCTGCAATATGACCAGGCGATGGGTGACCTCGTCGGTTACCTGCAATGGATGGCCGAGCCGGCCCAGAATACGCGCGTTCGCATTGGCGTCTGGGTGCTGATTTTTCTGCTTGGCTTGACTTTTGTGGCCTGGCGCCTCAACGCGGCGTTCTGGAAAGACGTCAAGTAATTTTTGCGCCGATCGATGTACCTCGGGTGCGCCCTAGGTGCGCATTGGCACCTTCTGAGTGGACGGTTCTAAGGTTTGAATCTTAGCCTTCCACTCTTTTGTTTTAGGAGTTCCGAATCATGATGGTCCTTTATTCAGGTACAACCTGCCCCTTCTCGCACCGCTGCCGTTTT
>JBDSZF010000271.1:0-3200 GCA_039925285.1 Polaromonas sp. | reverse complement strand
TCGGCGCAGCCTTCGGCCCGGTCATCATCCTGTCGCTGTTCTGGTCGCGCATGACGCGCAACGGCGCGCTGGCCGGCATCCTTGTGGGTGCGGCGACGGTGCTGATCTGGAAACAGAATGGCTGGTTCGGCCTTTACGAGATCGTTCCCGGTTTCATCCTGGCCTGGCTTGCCACCCTTATCGTCAGCCGCCTCGGCCAGCCTTCGGCCACCATGCTGCAGAACCACCAGGTGGTGGAGACCGAACTGCGCAAGGCGCTTGCCTGAGGCCGCTGCCCCGCAGCATGCGCGGCCGCATCAGCCCGGGTGCTGGTGCGGCTTGCCGGAGGCAGAGCCACCGCCTGCCGCGCCGCTGGCTTGCGACTGGCTCGCGCGGTCCGGTTCGGCAGGGAAGGAAATCTCCCCCAGGGAGGCGGCCACATCGTCATCCGGATCCTTGACGGCAATGTCGCCGAGGGAAAGGATGCCGATCAGCCGGCCCTTGTCGTCCACCACCGGCATGCGGCGAATCTGGTCTTCGCCCATCGCGCTGAGGACGTCATCGACATCATCGTGTTCGCGCGCCGTGCGCACATTCGTGCTCATCACGTCAGCCAGCCTCGTCGTCGTGGCATCAAGCTCCTGGGCCACGCCGCGCACGACGATGTCGCGGTCGGTCACCATGCCGACCAGCTTGCCGCCCTCGCAGACGGGAATCACGCCCACATTGAGCTCCTCCATGGCCTGCGCGGCCAACACCATGGTGTCGCTCGGGCTCATGCTGCGTACACCACGGGTCATGACCTTGGAAACGGTTGTCATCGAAAACTCCTTGCGTTGGGCCGGCACGGCGCCGGTGTCGCTTGTCAGCTTAATGGCTCTGCCCGGCCTGGCTATCGGCCACCTCGCAAGCTGGCGTAGGACGGCAGCGCACAGCGATGCGGCGTTGCGGTCTGCACGGGCTGTGAACCGGTGCGCTTGGGGGCCGCAGGCTCGAACAGTACGCCGCCGCAATCGGGGTAGGTAAAAACCAGGGACTGCCGATGACCTGCAGGTTTTCCATGACATGCGCGAAGGCGGCCATGACGTACCGCCTGAAAGACGCATGCTCGCCAACTTGCCAAGGTGGATGGACTGGCGAAGGTGGCTTGTCTCTATGTGCGGAGCTTTTGTACGACGTGCTTTTCGAAGGACCGGAATGCAGCGGGGGCTGCCGAAAGACAGCTCCCTCAAATGGGGGATGTTCAAACCACAACGTTTGGTCGAGAGTCGCTAAAAATGTGGATCGATCCGCCTGTCACAGGTTGCCGGGTTTGTCGCTATTTTTAAGGGAGCAAACGATCCAGGCAAGACAAGCGTAAATACCAGTTTTTGTAGTTAAGGCTGCCACGTTATACCGCAGTACCTTGCGCCATACATCACGTTGGGCCTCATAGACAGGAGCGCCAAGAATGACTGAGCTGCCACCCGCTCGAGACAAATTACCTGGTTCGCCCGCTCCTGTAACTGCGCCCGCGCCAATCCTCGATCCGTCGCAGCTGCTCGATGAATGGCACCGTCGGTTTCATAATCTGAAGCGTGCGCATTTTCGTGCTGCGTGGTGGTACGAGAAGCGAAACCGCAGGTATGGCCGCGGCACGATTGTGCTCTCGGCAGCGGCGGCACCACTCACCTTTGTTTTGGCGAAGGCTGGACTGGAAAGTGACTTTTATTGGGTCGCTGTTGTCGCTGCCGTTGCTGCTCTCGCAGGTATCCTCGCGACGTTGCAGATATTTGATCGCGATTCAGAGCGTGCCGAGCGTCATCGGGTAGCGGGGAGCGTCTACGCAAAACTTGAGGGGGACGTCGAAGAAGTCTGCGCGTTCCTTCCCACTGACAGCCAGACGTTGCAACGATATGCACAGCAATTTCGAGATGAGTGGCACAGGCTCACTGGGAGCAGCCCCGTCATCCCAGAGCGAATATTTAAAGAGGTCGAGGACGAGATCGAAAGGAGGCCTCCGTTCAGAATACTCTCATGCAAGCCAGAAAATGCCCAACAAGGCGCTCCATCGGACCGGCCTACGATCGGCCGCTAAGCTTCGACGTTAACGACAGCTTTGGCGCGAACTGACTGATTCGTGTCAGTCTTAAGCGCTTATCCCAGGCAGCCGGTCAACGTCGAAACCCGTTCGGCCGTCTCACTTCCGCATCAACGCGCCATCACGCCTTCACAAAACGCCCCCGCAGGTAGGCATTGATTTTTTCCGAATCGTAGAGCCACTGGCTGCTGCCGGCGCTATCGGTGATTTTCAGGCAGGGCACCTTGGCCTGGCCGCCGCCCTTGAGCAGCTCCTGCCGGTCAGGGCCTTCGTGCTGCGCATCAATGCGCTTGATGTTCAGCGACAGGCGGCTGATTTCCTGCCTGACCTTGATGCAGAAGGGGCAGGTCTTGTACTGGTACAACACCAGCGACTGGCACTGCCGGTCTGCGCTTTCCTGCGCTGCCGGGGCGCGGGCCAGGCCCTTGGGCCGGGTGAGATTTTCCTTGAGCAGCATCACCGGACCAAGGATGACGCGCAGGGTTTTGAAGAAGAGTCGGATAAAAATTTTCATGACCGATTTTAGAAGACGCGCCGCCTCAGCCCTGCGGCAGGCGTTTGATCAACCCCGCATCAAGGCCTCGATCTCGTCGGCTTTCACCGGCACGCCGCGCGTCAGCAGCTCGCAGCCCTGGGCCGTGACCAGCGCGTCGTCTTCAATGCGGATGCCGATGTCCCAGAATTTCTTCGGCACGCCCTTGGCCGGACGCACATAAAGGCCGGGCTCCACCGTCAGCACCATGCCGGGTTGCAGGATGCGTGAGGGCTTGCGCATGACCTTCTGGCCGAGCGCATCCTTTTCTTCGTGCGGCTGGCTGCCGGGCTCGGTGTAGTCGCCGCAGTCATGCACGTCCATGCCCATCCAGTGGCCGGTGCGGTGCATGTAGAACTGCCGGTAGGCGCCGGATTCGAGCACGTCATCGACCGAGCCGTGTTTGGCCTTGGCCAGCAGGCCGGTGTCCAGCATGCCTTCAATCAGCACCCGGGTGGCGGCGTCGTGCGGGTCGGTAAAGCGCTGGCCGGGCCGGGTCACGGCAATGGCGGCTTCCTGCGCGGCCTGCACGATGTCATAGAGCAGGCGCTGCGCCGGGGTGAACTGGCCGTCGGCCGGAAAGGTGCGCGTGATGTCGCTGGCGTAGCC
>JBDSZF010000270.1:0-4001 GCA_039925285.1 Polaromonas sp. | reverse complement strand
GGTACTGGGCGACCGGATCGTTGAGGTCAGGATTCGTCGTGCGCGCATAAACGGCGTCGCGAAACACATCCGAGCTGTCCTGCGGCACATAGCCGATGTGGCGGGCGCGGCTGTTGTCCCACCAGGTCACGGCGTTGTCTGACATGCCAAAGATGATGCTGTTGCCCAGCACTGGCGTGCTCAGGCAGGCGGTGATCAGGCGGTGCAAATCATCGAAGCTCAGCTAGGTGGCGAGCATGCGGCGGTCCCTGGGCTCGGCATATGACGAGCCGATGCGCACGCAGGCGGTTTCAATGCCGTAGCGGTCAAAGTAAAAGCGCGACAGGTCCTCGCCAAAAGCCTTGCTCAGGCCATACATGCCATCGGGCCGGGCCGGATGGTCGGCGGTAATCGTCTGGTCCTGGCGGTAAAAGCCGGTCACATGGTTGGAACTGACAAACACGACGCGCTTGACGCCATGCTTGCGGGCCGCTTCGTACAGGTTGTAGGCGCCTAAAATATTGGCCTGCAGGATGGGGCCGAACGGGCCTTCGACCGACATGCCGCCCAGGTGAACGATGGCGTCCACGCCCTTCACCATCGCATCGACCGCCGCCGCATCCGCCAGGTCGGCCAGGTCGGCCAGGTCGGCCAGGTCGGCCAGGTCGGCCAGGATAATTTCCTCACCGTCAAGCGCTTCGCCGAAAGCCTGGACGTCGGACAGGCGCAAGATGGAACAATTGACCTTGAGGCGGTCGCGCAAGGCTTTGCCCAAACCGCCGGCCGCGCCGGTCAGCAGCAATCTCTCATGAACTTTGATCGTCATTTTTAAAGGCCGTTTCTTTGTAAAACACTGGACTTTTTCATCAGCTTTGATAGAGTCAATCCATCCAAGCATCAGTCATATGTTGTCTGATGACTCAAATTGTCCAAGCAGCCCTTTAACCTGTCAACGGTTTTTAAATGAATCCATGGAAAACCCCTAGTCCCGCCACCACAGGCGATGTCGGCGATACCCGCCCAATCCGCACCCGCCGGCCGCGTGGACTCGTGAGTGAAATCGTCGAAAACCTGGCCGCCAGCATTCGCACAGGAGAATTGAAGCCCGGCGAAAAGATGCCGACAGAGGCCGAAATCATGGCCCGGTTTGACGTCAGCCGCACGGTGGTTCGCGAGTCGCTGTCCAAGCTCCAGGCTTCCGGGCTGGTCAAGACCCGGCATGGCATCGGCACCTTTGTGCTGTCGCCCCAGGAAGCCGGAAACTTCAAGATAGCAGCCGATGACTTTGCCACGATTGCCGATGTCATTTCCGTGCTGGAGCTGCGCATCAGCCTGGAAACCGAGGCTGCCGGCCTGGCAGCCCAGAGGAGAACGACGGAAAACCTCGCAGCCCTGGAGGCTGCCCTGCATGCCTTCCAGGATTCGATCAAGCGGGACTCTGACGCCGTGCCGCCTGATTTCCAGTTTCATATGGAAATTGCCCGCTCGACCGGAAACCGGCATTTTGCCGACCTGATGACTTACCTGGGCACCATGATCATTCCGCGCACCCGGGTCAACACGGCGCACAGCGCGCCCGAGGGACGCCTGAACTACCTGCAGCGCGTTCATACCGAGCATGAAAGCATCTACAACGCGATCCGCGACCAGGATGCGGAAGCCGCCCGCGCCGCCATGCGGACCCATCTGTCCAACAGCCGCGAACGCCTGCGCCGGGGAAGCAATCTCCACACCCTGCAGCCTTCAGCCGACTTGAAAGACCTTTGATTCAAACCCATGGACTGAATTCAAACAGGTGATAGATTCAAGTTGTACGACAACCAATCATCATTTCTCGATTCGGGCTTTGCCCCCGATCGTCTGGACCTTGCTGTCGCCGGCCCCGGTTCTGCCCCCACTGCCTGAGCCTGCAAGATCTTCCCAGCAAGCTGGCCGGGTTTAACTTCAAAGTGTCGAGCATGCAGATGCCAGGAGGGAGCGCACAATATCTCGCCCTGAAGACCTCACAGATTCGTCACCATCACGCGCCATTCCGAATCCAGCCCTGCAAGGCTTCTACCCCGCCAATCCAAACAGCACGGGCATCACCAGCTATAAAACTCGTAGCAAAATGGAATTTGCGTTATATTTGGAGCCAGGCTTTTTGCTGAGCCATTCCCCCTGCGCCCCGACTGACCCTAGGAGATAACCAATGAGTGCCAAAGAAAACGCTGCCGTCAACCTGTTGCTTGAACTGCTGGAATCACGCTATGCACTGCGTGTGCTGTGGGCCCTGAAAGATGGCCATCCCCAGACGTTTCGGCTGCTTCAGGACAGCATTGGCAACATCACGCCCAATACCTTGAACACCCGCATCAAGGAATTGCGTGGCGCCGGCCTGCTCGCTCATGGGGAAAAGGGTTACACCGTCACCACACTGGGAGCGGACCTGCTCAAACGCCTGAACGACCTGCAGGCTTT
This sequence comes from Polaromonas sp., assembly GCA_039925285.1. Taxonomy (GTDB): domain Bacteria; phylum Pseudomonadota; class Gammaproteobacteria; order Burkholderiales; family Burkholderiaceae_C; genus Polaromonas. The sequence continues at coordinate 1,562 of JBDSZF010000270.1, read as the reverse complement.
TGCCGGCAAATGGGCCATCAGCCAGACCAAAGTCAGCGCGGACAAGGACAAACAGTCGGCTTAATCGACCTTTACAGCCAATCCAAAAACAACAGGCGCAATGCTTGTTGTTCGCTGCAGAGGCACTGATCACCCGTCAATGGCCTCCCCGCTGTCAGCGCAGCCGACATTTCATTACCAATCCTCAAATCCCTGCCTTGAAAAGGGATTTGTAATCCCAAGCTAACCAAGCTTAGTAGCTTCAAAACTTTCTACCGACATGTCCGAGAACACACAACCCGAACAGAACCAAGCCCTGACAGGCGAGCCCAGCCCTGAAGAACTGGAAGCGGCACAGGCGGCCGACGAATTTGACGCAAGCCAGGCCCAGTTGGTGGCCCTGCAAGCCAAAAACACCGAACTCTCCGATAACTATCTGCGCGCCAAGGCCGAGGCTGAAAATGCCCGCCGCCGTGCTGAAGATGAAATTTCCAAGGCCCGCAAATTTGCCCTTGAAAGCTTCGCCGAAAGCCTGCTGCCTGTGCTTGACAGCCTGGAAGCAGGTCTGGCCATGAAAGAAGTCACGCTGGAGCAGCTGCGCGAAGGCTCGGACGCCACGCTCAAGCAGCTCAAGGCTGCGCTCGAGCGCAACAAGGTGATCGAGATCAATCCGGCGGCCGGCAGCAAATTTGATCCGCATCAGCACCAGGCCATCAGCATGGTGCCTGTCCAGCAGGAAGCCAACACGGTCGTGAACGTGCTGCAAAAAGGCTATCTGATTGCCGATCGTGTGCTGCGCCCTGCCCTGGTGACGGTGGCAGCGCCGCAATAACCACAGGTCCAACGACAAAAAACAGGCTGAAGCACTTGAAGTTGTAAAACTTATCCGCAAGTCTTCAGCAGCTTGATGAACAGGGCGATCCAGTGAAGGGTCTGCCCGGCATCCAAACCTTAACGAAACAATAAACAGGAGTTAATCATGGGAAGAATCATCGGCATCGACTTGGGCACCACCAACAGCTGCGTCTCCATCATGGAGGGCAACACGCCCCGCGTCATTGAAAACTCCGAAGGCGCGCGCACCACACCGTCCATCGTCGCCTACCAGGAAGACGGTGAAGTGCTGGTCGGCGCCTCGGCCAAGCGCCAGGCCGTCACCAACCCCAAGAACACGCTCTACGCCGTCAAGCGCCTGATCGGCCGCAAGTTCAGCGAAAAGGAAGTCCAGAAGGACATCGGCCTGATGCCTTACTCGATCGTGCCCGCCGACAACGGCGACGCCTGGATCGAAGTGCGCGGCAAGAAACTGTCGGCCCAGCAGGTCAGCGCCGACATCCTGCGCAAGATGAAGAAGACCGCCGAAGACTACCTCGGCGAGTCGGTCACCGAGGCCGTGATCACGGTGCCCGCCTACTTCAACGACGCACAGCGCCAGGCCACCAAGGATGCCGGCCGGATTGCCGGCCTGGATGTCAAGCGCATCATCAACGAGCCGACCGCTGCAGCCCTGGCCTTCGGCCTGGACAAGCAGGAAAAGGGCGACCGCAAGATTGCGGTCTATGACCTGGGCGGCGGCACCTTCG
>JBDSZF010000269.1:0-5670 GCA_039925285.1 Polaromonas sp. | reverse complement strand
CAATACATCGTCAGTTTTCGCAACCACAACGAGTTCCATGAGCAGTGCGTCGAGCGCATCTTCATGGACCTCTGGACCCGCTGCAAGCCGGTCAAGCTGACGGTCTATGCGCGTTACACGCGTCGCGGCGGGCTCGATATCAGCCCGTTCCGCACCAGCCATCCGCAGGCCTTGCCGGCTGCGGTACGCACGGCGCGGCAATAATTGCTATTGAAAAAATAGCTTATAACACCCGGCTGGTATGCGCTGATGGCTATTTTTCTTGAGGAATCTGGTAAAGGGCACAACAAGTTGCATTAAATGTTTTGAATCCGGTTGGGATGCATTAGCGTATCCATGGGGTACAGCCACCGCTGTACCTCATTCAACCAGGAGATCAATCATGAAGATGAAAATTGGGCAGCTTGCCAAGGCCTGCCTGTTGCTGGTCGCTGCCGGTAGCGCCATGGCGTCAAGCCACCGCGAAGCACCGTTCATTACCACCAGCCCCAAAGTCGATGGCACTGATTTCTACATGTTCAACAGCTATGAGGCAGGCAAGACGGGCAACGTCACGCTGATTGCCAACTACCTGCCACTGCAGGATGCGTATGGCGGTCCCAATTATTTTTCAATGGATCCGAACGCGCTGTATGAAATCCATATTGACAACAATGGCGACGGCAAGGAAGACCTGACCTTCCAGTTCAAGTTCAACAATGTGCTGGCCGCCAACGGCGCAGGCATCACGCTGCCCATCGGCGGAAAAAACGTCTCGATTCCGCTGCGCCAGGCCGGTGCGGTCACCAACGCGGCCAATGCGCCCCTGAGCTACACCGAAAACTTCACCCTCAACGTGGTGCGCGGCGACCGCCGCAGCGGCACGCGCGCTGCCGTCACCAATGCCAGCGGCGGCACCACGTTTGGCAAGCCGATTGACTATATCGGCACCAAAACCTTCCCCGGAAACAGCTACGAAGGCTATGCCAATGCCTACATCCAGAGCATCAACATTCCCGGTTGCGCAGCGCCCGGCAAGGTGTTTGTGGGGCAGCGCAAGGAAGCGTTTTCAGTCAACCTGGGCGCCATTTTCGACCTCGTCAATGCGCCTGCCGCCTTCATCACCAATGAAGCCAACGCGGCGGCGGCGGGCAAATTTGGCGAGCTGGACGACAAGAACGTGACGTCGCTGGCGCTTGAAGTGCCGGCGAGCTGCCTGACGCAAGGCAGTGAAAAAGTCATTGGCGGCTGGACCACGGCCAGCTTGCGCCAGGGCCGCCTGCTCAATGGCGCACCACCGTCCGGACTGCAGACCAGCGAAAAAACGGGCGGAGCCTGGACGCAGGTGTCACGCCTTGGCATGCCGCTGGTCAATGAGGTGGTCATCGGCCTCAAAGACAAGGACAAGTTCAACGGCAACAAGCCCTACACGTCTGACACGCGCAACGATGCAAGCAACTTTGCCGACTATGTGACCAACCCCACGCTGCCAGCGCTGCTCGAAAGCCTGTTCGGCGTCAAGGCGCCCACCAACTTCCCGCGTACCGACCTGATGACGGCCTTCCTGAGCGGCCTGCCCACGGTCAATCGTCCGGCCAACGTGAGCGGCCTCGGCGTGGGCGGCCCGCTGACTGAAATGCTGCGCCTGAACACCTCCATTGACGCCAAGCCGGCAGCCATGCAAAACGCCCTGGGTGTGGCAGCGGGTGATGCCGCCGGCTTCCCGAACGGCCGCCGCCTGGGCGATGACGTGGTGGACGTTTCGCTGCGGGTTGCCATGGGGGCGCTTTGCGTGCTGACGGGTGATACCGACACGCTGAAGGTCGGCTGCAAGCCTGCCGACGCGCCGGCCGGCGGTGTGCCCTTTGTCGATGGTGTGCGCGCCAGCGCAAGCGATTTCCAGCAGGTCTTCCCCTACCTCAATACCCCGCTTCCGGGTGCCAAATGAATACCGTGGCAGAAAAGGAAACATCATGTTCAAGCGCAATTCAAAACTGATGGCGGGTGCCGCGCTCTGTGCCGTACTGCTCGCCGGTTGCGGGGGTGATGGCGGCAGAAGTGCGGACGCTCCGCCCGCAGAGCAGACCATCAGCAACGTGTTTGGCTTCATCAGCAACTTGATAGCCAGCAACGACGCCAACAGCGACCCGATTGACATCAACGGACTGACGCTGGCGACTGACGATACATCGGAGCCGACGCCTTTGAACTAAAAGTGTCAGCAAGGCCCGGCAACCGGCAGGCGTCGGCTGTCGGGTTTTTTTTGCCTTGCGATGCGCCGCCGTCGGTCGCCGGGCCAGAATCCAGCCTCAAAGAAAACACTCACGATGCCCGACTTTTTCAAATGCCTTGCACTCTCTGTGGTGCTGGGCGCTGCCCAGCTCAGTGCCCTGGCAGTCACCGAATTGCAGCCGTCGCGCGACGACGAAGTGCTGGAGCTGCTGCCTGCGGTCACGCGCCAGCGTCCGGCGCGGGCTGCATCTGCTGCCAAAGTGGCCGACCCGGCGGCAGCCGCGCTGCAGGCCCGGCAAGACATCGGGGTGGCGCGGCAGACCGGCGACACGCGGTTTTGGGGACGCGCGCAGGCGGCGCTAGCACCCTGGTGGGACCGGCCCGATGCGCCGGTGGAGCTGGCGGTGTTGCAGGCCACGGTGCAGCAGGGCCGGCATGAGTTCGAGGCTTCGCGCAAAGTGCTGACTGCCGCGCTGACGCGCCAGCCCGGCCATGCGCAGGGCTGGCTGAACCTGGCGGCGCTGGAGCGGCTGTCGGCCCGCTACACCGAAGCGCTGGCCGCCTGCGAAGCCGTGGCCCGCGCCGGGCAGGCGCTTTACGCTGCGGCGTGCCGGCTGGAAACCCAGTCGCTGCAGGGGCAACATTCATTGTCGGCGCCAGGCCTGCAGGCACTGATTGCGCAAACCACAGACGCCAGTCAGCGCAGCTGGTTGCTGTCGCTGCTGGCAGAAAGCCAGGAGCGCGCGGGCCAGGACCGTGCCGCCGCAGACGCCTACAGCCGCAGTCTTGCGCTCGATTCCGACCTCTACACCTCGATTGCCCTGAGCGATTTGTTGCTGCGCACCGGCAAGGCCTCGCAGGCGCTGCAGGTTTTGGCGCCGCTGCCCGAGACCGACGCGGTGGTGCTGCGCCGTGCTGCCGCCTGGCGCAAGCTGGGCGATTCGCGCTGGACCGGGGCGCGTGCCCTGTTGCGCGAGTACTCGGCCGAACTCGAACGCCGTGGCGATGACCCGGCCCTGCACGGCCGCGAACTGGCGCTGGCGGCACTGTGGCTGGACGATGACGCGCCCCGCGCGCTGGCGCTGGCACGCCGCAACCTGCTGCTGCAGCGCGAGCCGCTTGATTGGTGGGTGGCGCTGCAAAGCGCCCGGCAGGCCAAAGATGCGGCGGCCGAGGCCGGGATTGCAGACGCCATCCGCCAAGCCGGATTGCAGGATGCGCGCCTCACACCCGCCAAGGCTAGGAAATGATGCGCGCACTGTGGCTGGCCTGCCTCATGTTGTTGGGCTCGCCATGGGCTTGGGCCCACAAGGGCAGTGATGCCTACCTGGACGTGCAGCAGGGCAGTGACAGTAGCGCTGCGGGCGGCGGCCAGGATTTCCGCTTTGTACTGGCGGTGGCCATCAAGGACCTGGACCTGTTGCTGCCCATCGATAGCAATGCCGATGCAAAAGTGACCTGGGGCGAAGTCAAGGCCGCCATGCCGCAGGTGCAGGCGCTGCTGAACGAGGCTGCCAATACCGGGCCCGCGTGCCGCCTGGATTGGCAGCCCGGCGGCATGGACCGCCGCAGTGACGGTGTCTATTTACGTCTGCTGGCGCAGGCGCGCTGCCCGCTGGGCCAGGCGCTGACTTTCAACTACACCTTGTTCAGGGATCAGGATGCGACGCACCGCCTGCTGGTGGCTGGCCGAATTGCCGGCAGGGATCTGCTGACCACGCTATCGCCGCAACAGCCATCCGGTCTGGTATTGAATGCGGGTGCCACGTCGTCCGGGCCGGGCGTCGCAGCCGGGGCGTCAGGCGCAGCGCCTTCCGGCGGCGGGTCTGTGCTGGCCGAGTATTTCAGGCTGGGCGTGCACCATCTGCTGGAAGGGTATGACCACCTGGCGTTTCTGCTGGCGCTGGTGCTGCCCTTGCGCCTGGCGCTGTTGCGCAAGGCGCCTGGCGCGCTGGCTGTTGCCGCTGGTACGGACCGTGCCGGCAGCGTCTGGTGGGCCTTGCTGCGCACGGTGACGGCGTTCACGCTGGGCCACTCCATCACGCTGATGCTGGCTACTTTCGGCTGGACGCAGGCCTCGCCGGTGTGGGTGGAGCCGGTGATTGCCCTGTCGATCGCCGTCACTGCGCTGCTCAATCTGCATCCTGTGAAATGGATTCGCACCGATGTGCTGGCCTTGCTGTTTGGCATGGTGCATGGTTTCGGCTTTGCGGGCCTGCTGCAGGAGGCCGCCGCGCCAAGCGGTTTGCTGCCCTGGGCGCTGGCGGGCTTCAATCTGGGTGTTGAAGCCGGGCAACTGATGGCCGTCAGCGGCTGGGTGCTGCTTTCGCAAGCGCTGGTGGGCAAATCCTGGTATCCCGGCGTGGTGGTGCGCGGGGGGTCGGTGCTGCTGCTGCTGCTGGCCGCCTGGTGGTTCTGGCAGCGGGTGAGCGCTGGCTAGAAAAGCTGGTAATTTGCTATAAATTCAGGAGCTTCGTGTGCCCGTCCTGAATGCGCTGGAGGCCGATTTTTTTCATGAACGGGAACTTCGCCCGCTTTTGCCAGGGCGCCAGCGCGCACGCCCAGCAGGCGCAGCCGCTGGTCCAGCGGCACGCGCTTGAGGCACTGTCCGGCCAGTTTGCGGATGGTTTTGGCATCGTCGGTGTAGGCCTGCGCCGTCTGATCGCGGGTCGCAATCCTGAAGTCGTCATAACGCAGCTTGATGCCGATGGTCCTGGCGACATAGCCCTTGCGCTGCAGATCGGCCGCCACCTGCTCGCACAGCCGGGTAAAGATCGCGCCCAGTTCGGCCTTGTCGCGCACCGCATGCAGGTCGCGCTCAAAGGTGGTTTCGCGGCTCATGCTGACCGGCTCGCTCTCAGTCACGACCGGGCTGTCGTCGCGGCCCCAGGCGACCTCATGCATCCAGGCGCCGCTGGCCTTGCCAAACTGGCGGATTAGAAACTGCCGGTCCAGCGCCGCCAGCCCGCCGATGGTCTGGATGCCCAGTTGCGCCAGCTTTTCGCCGGACTTGGGGCCGATACCGTTGATCTTGCGCACATTGAGCGGCCAGATGCGGGCCTGCAAATCGGCCTCGTGGACAATCGAAATGCCGCTGGGCTTGTCGAATTCACTCGCCATCTTGGCCAGCAGCTTGTTGGGCGCGACGCCGATCGAGCAGCTCAGGCCGGTCTTGTCAAAAATGCATTTCTGGATCAGCCGCGCCAGCACCCGGCCGCCTTCGCGCTGGCCGCCGGGCACATCGGTGAAGTCGATGTAGACCTCGTCAATGCCCCGGTCCTGCATCAGCGGTGCAATCCCGGCAATCGTGCTCTTGAACAGGCGCGAGAAGCGGCGAATCTCGTCAAAATCGACCGGCAGCACGATGGCCTGCGGGCACAGCCTGGCGGCCTTCATCATGCCCATGGCCGAGCCGATGCCAAACTGCCGCGCCGCATAGGTCGCGGTGGTGATGACGCC
>JBDSZF010000268.1:0-2725 GCA_039925285.1 Polaromonas sp. | reverse complement strand
GGCGGCTTTGGCTGGCTCAGCCGCAAGTACGGCATGACCATCGACAGCCTGGAGTCCGCCGAAGTGGTGACCGCCGCTGGCGAGGTGGTGCGCGCCAGCGTCACCGAGCATCCTGACCTTTTCTGGGCTTTGCGGGGCGGCAGCGGAAACTTCGGCGTCGTGACCCGTTTCGGGTTCCGGCTTCACCCCGTCGGCCCGAATCTGCTGGCCGGCCTGATCGTTTTTCCATTTTCCGAAGCAAAGTCGGTGCTGCAGCAGTACCGCGCACTTATGGAGAAGGCGCCGGACGATCTCACTGTGTGGGTCGTCATGCGCAAGGCGCCGCCGCTGCCTTTCCTGCCCGAAAACGTCCATGGCCAGCCGGTCATCGTGCTGGCGCTGCTCTACACCGGTGATCCAGAACAAGGTAAAAAACTCATCGAACCCCTGTACACATTCGGCACGCCCGCCGGCACGCACGTCGATGTCATGCCCTACGTTGCCTGGCAAAAGGCCTTCGATCCGCTGCTCACGCCCGGCGCCCGCAACTACTGGAAGTCGCATAATTTTGCTGAACTCAAGGACGGGCTGTTCGACGCCGTCATCGAGTACATCGGCTCGCTGCCATCAGCCCAGTGCGAGATATTTTTTGGTGCCATCGGCGGCGCCACCACATTGCCAGCGCCCGATTCCGCCGCCTATGCGCACCGCGATGCCCAGTTTGTCATGAACGTCCACGGCCGCTGGGACGACTCGGCGGATGACGAGCGCTGCATACGCTGGGCCCGCGACTTCTTCAAGGCTTCGGCCCCCTTTGCCAGCGGCGGCGTTTATGTCAACTTCCTGACCGCTGACGAGGGCGATCGCGTGCAGGCAGCCTATGGCCAGAACTACGAACGTCTCGCTCAAATCAAGCGCCAGTACGACCCGGCCAACCTGTTCAGCAGCAACCAGAACATCTTGCCAGCTGACCAGGCGCAGGCGCCCTTCCGCGAAGTGCTGCCGATGTGAGCGGCAGGACAAGCCAAAAGAGGTTCATCATGCGTATCGAACGTCCCTGTCACCACGATTCTTCCCGTCATGGACTTGAAGATATCGCCTGAGCCTTCGCCACTGGGCAGACTCGTGTATCTGCTCAAGCTTTGCGGGAATAGGTGTGCTCATGGCTTGAGGAAATCCCGGATTGCAAACAGCGTTTCGTCGGGCGCTTCGCTCATCTGGTGATGGCCGACCGCCAGGCTCGCTGTCTGCACGGACTTGCCGGCGTGGCGGGCGGCGCTGATCAGCCCTTGCGCGGCTTTGGGCGGCGTCATCTGGTCCTGCGCGCCGAGCACAAACAGCACCGGACAGGTGATTTGAGCCATCGCCGCCTCGCCGTTGGCGTAGCTGTCGCAGGCCTTGAAGCCGCGGTGGAATACGTTGACCTGGGTGTTGCTGGCCAGCACACGGCGGCCAAGCGCCATGCTGGCGCCATAAACCCAGGTGCCGGGGCCGAGCGCCGAGGGCGGTGGCGCCAGCGTGCTGCGCGAGAACACGTTGACCAGCGTCAACGCCTTCATCGGCTCGTTCAGCGAACTGTCCAGCAGCGCCTGCGACACCTTCATCGGAAAGGCCGTGCCGACCAGCACCAGGTGGCTGACGCGGTCTTTCAGCCTTGAAGCGGCTTCGAGCGCGATCAGCGAGCCCCAGCTATGGCCGACCAGCGCAGCGCGTTCCACACCGGCCGCATCGAGCAGCGCGGCGATGAAGTCCGCCGCTTCCTCGACGCTGGCGGGCGCATCGCCGCTGCTGCGGCAGTGGCCGGGCAAATCCACCGCCAGCACGTTCCAGCCGTGGTGCGCGAGGTAGCGGCTTTGCAGGCCCCAGACGCTGTGGTCATTGAGCACGCCGTGGATGAATACCACGGTCGGCTGGGCGGCATCGAACGGTTTGCCGCCGGTGTAGCAGTAAGCGCTGTGGCCGTTGACGCTGAGTTCCATCACGCGCCTGCCTTTTCCGCCGACTTCAGGGCGCGCTTGAGGTCGTCGATCAGGTCGTCCGGGTCTTCCAGGCCGATGGACAGGCGTATCGTTCCCTGCGTGATGCCGGCCCCCTGCAGCGCCTCGTCGCTCATGCGGAAATGCGTGGTGCTGGCCGGGTGAATCACCAGGCTGCGGCAGTCGCCGACATTGGCCAGGTGGCTGAAAACTTTGAGCGCCTCCACAAAGGCCTTGCCCTGGACGCGGCTGCCCTTGACATCAAAACTGAACACCGAGCCCGCGCCGCGCGGCAACAGCTTTTTGGCCAGTGCATGGCTGGCATGCGACTGCAGCAGCGGATGGCCGACGCGCGAGACGAACGGGTGGCTGGCCAGGAACGCCACCACTTTTTCGGTGTTGCCAATGTGGCGCGCCATGCGCAGTGGCAGCGTTTCAATGCCCTGCAAAATCAGCCAGGCGGTGTGCGGGCTCATGCAGGCGCCGAAGTCGCGCAGACCCTCGCGGCGCGCGCGCAGCAAAAAGGCGCCCACCGTGCTTTCCTCGCTGAACACCATGTTGTGAAAGCCGTCGTAGGCCTCGGTCAGTTCGGCGAACTTGCCCGATTGGTCCCAGTCGAAACTGCCGCCATCGACGATCAGTCCGCCAATCACCGTGCCATGGCCGCTCAGGAACTTGGTGGCCGAGTGGACCACCAGGTCGGCGCCGTGGTCGAAGGGCTTGATCAGCCAGGGCGAGGTCAGCGTCGAATCGACCAGCAGCGGCACCTT
>JBDSZF010000267.1:0-8900 GCA_039925285.1 Polaromonas sp. | reverse complement strand
CGATCAAGCCTTTTTTGGGCTGGCTGGCTTTCAGGGGCAAGGTGGGCGACTGAATCAGCATGGCCTCGCTCAAGCCTTCGAGCTGGGTTTCCAGTGCGCTGATCTGGCCTTGGGCCGCGCCAGTTGCCGTCAGCAGCTCCGCATAGCCGCGCGCCAGTTCAGCGCCACCGGTAGCGCCCGAACCGTTTGCTTCCAGGCGTTTGAGCAGGCCAACGGAAGCATCCTGGGCATTATTGAGCCGCGCCTGCGCTTCGACCAGTTGCACTTCGAGCCGCTTGCGTGCACTGCCTTTGGGGCGACTTTCCTGATAGGTTTGCCTGAGAACGGCATTGGCGATGGCCTGCGCCTGCTGCGCAGCACGGTCGGAAACCGTCAGCGTGAGCAGCTTGTCATTGCGCCCGACCGCGGTTTTGATCTGCTCACGCAGCTTGGTACGCGCTTCGTCGAGCGTATCGTCCTTGGCCAGTCCCAGGCTGGCGACGACAGGATCGAGCACCGCAGCAGTAACCATCAGGCTGGCCGTGGCTTGCTCGGCCTGAAGCACAGCCACGCTCTGATAGGTTGGAGGAAGCACAAAACTGATGCCGAGCGCACACAGCCCCACCAACAATGAGCCAATGATGAGTAACTTGAGGTTTTCTGCCAAAGTGACCAGCAGGTCCAGAAAACCGAATTCTCCACCGGTGGAGAGTTCGGTTTGCATATTTTCATTCATTTCTTGCGCCTGACTTCGTATCCCTAAGGGTCACGATTCTACTTGCGCTCATCCGCTCTATCCCCTCACACCCGGCAACACCAACGTTACAGACCGGTCCGAGCAGCTTCGAGGTGTCATTGAGCATCCATGCGCATACGCGAAGAATAAAAATATCCGGCCCTGGCCGCCGTGTATTTCACTTCCATCAATCCAGACGGATTCCGGCAAACGCTACGGATAACGAAACGGCTGAAAGTTACTTTTCAAAATACGACTTATCAAACAAATTCCCGCCCATAAGCAGGTCCGGCATTAATAAGAAAAACAACAGAAAAACATGCGCAATGCGGTTTATTCACCTATATTGATTTTTGATCCACATCAATCTTGCCATTACAATTTAATATTCGCCAAACCCATAAGGAAAATCCAACCCATGTCCAACTTAATCACACTGCAACAAAAAATAAATGAAGCCGAAGCCACTGTCAACGAGTTGCGCAAGCAACTCGAGGCAGAGCGCAAAGGTGAGCGCACGCAAGCCATTGCCGCAGCCAGAGAGTTAATCAAAGCCCATGACCTGACCGCGGCAGATTTAGGGTTTTCAGGCAAAGCCGGCGCAAAGAAGGTATCGACCGATAAACGCAATGTTGTCGCGCCCAAATACCAGGATCCCGCCAGCGGAAAAACCTGGACCGGCCGGGGTAAATCACCTGCATGGCTGAGCGCGCAATTGGCCGCAGGTCGCGATAAACAGGACTTCCTGATTCAAAGTTGAAGACCGGGTCCTGGCAAGCACCGCCTTGCCAATTCAGAAATGAATCCCCCGTGTCATCTGCTGCATGCAAGGGCTTCGGGCGACAACGGTGCTGTCCCGTCTTTTTCACCTTTCGCAGCCGGCGAATCCGGGAACATGCAAAAAGCCGTGTTCATGGCAATCCTGGCAACGCACGGCACCAGCGTATGCAGCAGTTCCCCGGTTTTCCTCCTTCCCCCGCTGGGGGAAGGAGCCAGGCGGGCGGCATTGCAGGTCAGGGCGATTCGGTCTAAAGGACGGCTTCAAAGGGCGCTGCACCTGCCGTTCTAGAACCTAGCCCCTAAACGCCAACAGACCAAGGCCTTACATTTTCCGGTGCGTATGGTCCCAAGCCTGTGCAAATTTCTACAACCCCCCGTCAGGAGTTCCCATGGTCAAAAAACCACAAAAATTGAACGTCGATAAAAAAACGGGGCCGCAATTATCAAGCGCCGTCAAAGACTCCGCCCAGCAGATCTGGCTGGCGGGTCTGGGTGCGTTTGCCAAAGCGCAGGAAGAAGGCAACAAGGTGTTCGACACGCTGGTCAAGGAAGGCCTGGCCATCCAGCGCAAGACACAATCTGCAGCGGAAGGGAAAATTACGGAAGCCACCAGCAGGATCAGCGACATGGCCAGCGAGATCCAGTCCAAGGCAGGCAACCGCTGGGACAAGCTGGAAAATATTTTCGAAGAGCGCGTGGCCAAGGCCCTGGGCAAACTCGGCGTGCCCTCGGCGAAAGAAGTGAATGACCTGACAGAACGTATCGACCAGTTCGAGAAGAGACTGCACAAAATGAGCGGCGTCGGTACCGCTGTCAAGTCAACAGTCAGGCCTGCCGCCAGATCAGCCGCCCGCCCGGCTGCCAAGACCTCGGCGCCAGCCCAGCCCGCAGCCAAAAAAACCTCACGGCCCGCAGTGAAACGCGCTGCGAAAAAGACCGCCCGCCCGGCCGCCGATACCCGTGCCAGCCCGGCACCAGGCGCAGCCGAATAATCTGCCTGCCGATTGAATCGCGCCAAGGCGCCTGATTTGAAGTATTTTAAAAAAAGGGACGCAAGTCCCTTTTTTCGTGGAGACCCGGAAAGTCTTCTGCGCTTGCCGACCCAATGATGCGATTTCCCTGATTCCGCCTGCCCATGCGCTGGGTTAGAGTAAGCAACATAACAGAGGAGACCATAAATATGGCGAAAAAAGCGCCGCGCCGCACCGCGGAGCGCATTCTGGAAGTCACACTGGAACTGTTCAACCGCTTTGGTGAACCCAATGTTTCGACGACGCTGATCTCTGCCGAACTCGGCATCAGCCCGGGAAACCTCTATTACCACTACCCCGCCAAAGACGAACTGATCAACTCGCTGTTTGACCGCTATGAGCACGCCTTGAACGAATTGCTCAATGCCAGCGACGGTGTACGCAATGTGGAAGATGCCTGGTTTTTCCTGCACTCCCTGTTTGAACTGATCTGGCAATACCGCTTTTTGTACCGTGACCTCAATGATTTGCTGAGCAAAAACCGCCGGCTGGAAACCCACTTCCAGTGGGTACTCAAGAACAAGACCCGCGCCGTCAAAACCCTGCTCGACAGCATGAGCCGCGCCGCTGCGATGACGATTGACTCGCGCGAAGTGGAGGCGACAGCCACCAGCATGGTGGTGCTGCTGACCTACTGGCTAAGCTTCGAGTATGTGCGCGACCCGCGCAATGCGCTGGAGCCTGCCAATGCGCAGTCGGCGCTGCTGCGCGGCGCGCACCATGTGCTGAGCCTGCTGGCGCCCTATCTGGAGCCAGGCCAGCGAACCCATTTGCAGGCCCTGGTGGCGGCCTATAACGGCCAGGTGCACCAGCCGGCTTGAGGATGACACGGCGCGCGTTACAGTATCCAAAAATAAATCAACGAGAGACAAGCGATGACGACCCCATGGACCCCCTTTCCCCACGCGGGCGACTATGCGTTTGATGCCGCCAGCCTGAAAGAGAACTGGGCTCGCCTGCATCAGGGCGACTGCGAACCGCTGCCCAAAGACGCGGCCGTGCTGCAGGCCTGGGTGCTGTTTCACAACGGCGAATTCGAGAAAGCAGCCGAAGCGGGCCTGAAAGCCGGCGGCGATGGCATCACGGCGGCCAACAAGGCCACCTGCATTTATGCCAATTACCTGGAAAGCCGGGAAAAAACCAAGCTCGATCTGTTCCTGCAGGCCGCCGAGGGGGCGCAAGCACAACAGGCGACAGACCCCAAAAATGCCAATGCCTGGTACTGGCAGGCTTATGCGCTGGGGCGCTACAGCCAGGGCCTCAGCGTGGCCAAGGCACTGGCACAGGGTCTGGGCAGCAAGATCAAGGCAGCGCTGGAGCAGACGATCAAGCTTTCGCCCAAAAATGCCGATGCACACCTTGGACTGGCCACCTTTCATGCCGAGGTGATTGACAAGGTGGGCTTGCTGATTGGCAGCATGACCTACGGCGCCAAGAAAGACACCGGCCTCGCGCTTTTCAGGAAAGCGCTGGAACTGAACCCCGGCTCAGCGATTGCCATGACCGGATATGCCAACGGCATGGTCATGCTCGAAGGCGACCAGCGAATGAAAGAAGCCACCCGGCTTTATGAACAGGCCGCTGCAACCGAGCCCATGGATGCCATGGAGCGCCTGGACGTGGAGATGGCCCGGGTGGAACTGCAGGACTGATTCTCAAGCGACTGACCGGATCAAGTCCCGGACGAATCGTCTTTCCACGGCTGGCCTCGGTACCAGGCGTGCCGGGCCAGGCGCAGCATGGGCTTGTCCCCCGCTGTGTCGCCATAGGCGTACAGCAGCATCGCCTGGGCTGATTCGCCGCCAAACCGCGCCGACAGCCATGCCTGCAGGCGGAGCACCTTTTGCTCTCCATGGCAGTTGGGGGTACGCATTCGTCCCGTCAGGCAGGACTCCTGCACCTCCATCTCGGTGCAGATCAGACCGTCAAAGCCGAGCTGGCGGGCGACGCGCTGAAGATAGATGTCGGGCGAAGCGCTGACCAGCACGCAGCAATGCCCGGCCTGCCGGTGCCAGGCAAGCCGCGACATGGACCAGCCCTGCAACTGGCCGGCAAAATCCTCGGCCAGCCAGCGGGTCGTCCAGTCGTCCATTTCCGCCAGGCTTCGGCCGCTGAGTGTCACCTGCAGCAGCCGCGCCTTGGCCACGTCATTGCGAACCAGGCGCAAGGCGTAGCCCGCCAGCCAGGGCGAACACTGCAGCAGGGCCAGCAGGAAACGCGGCCAGCCCAGGCCACGCACCAGAAAAGGAAGCAGGGTATCGCGCCGGGTCAGCGTGCCGTCAAAATCAAAAGCGGCGATGGCGGCCGGCGGCATCAGCGGGGGCATCTGACCTGTCCACAATAGCGTTCGCAGAACGGGCAGCCGGTCATCGGCAGCCAGGCGGGGATGTTGTAGAACTGCCTGAAAGCCACGCCCAGCACGCCTTCACGGTAAGCCCGGTAGTTGAAAGCCGTGCCTTCCACGACATAAAACGGCACGCCATCCTGCATGAAGTTGAGTACGGAAACCTTCTCGAAATAAGGCTGGAATTCTTCCAGCTTTGGCTGGTCCAGCAGAATGATCCGGATGGTTTTACCCTGGTAGAGCGAGAAGTCAACCAGCATGTCATCCTGACGCGCATGGAACTTGCCGCTACCGAACACCGGCATGTACTGACGGCGCTCAAAGCCGTAAATCGACGCCGCCGTGTACGAATCGGCCATCAGCACCATGCCCGGGCTACTGGCCTGCTGGACGATTTCGGCGGTCTTGATGCTGCGCACGATTTTCGGATACAGCGTGGTGTTGCGCCAGGTATCGAGCGTGGTCATGTACAGCCCGGCCACCACCAGCACATGCAGGCCGGCAAACAGCGCCAGTCCCTTGGCACAGGTCTTGAGCTTGTCGGCTGGCAGGGCAAAGGCCAGATAGGCAAAACCGAAGGGATAAAACGACAGCACCCAGTGCAGTCCGATCACCTTTCTGGCCGACAGCAGCGCAAAAAACAGCAGCGGCACCACGGCCAGGCAGGCCAGCAGACGCTGCGAAGGTGCCGCAGCGACCAGTTCCCTGCGCTGCTTGAACGCCAGCCACAGCGCCGCCGGCGTGATGAGATAAGCCATCATGGCGATGTAAAGCAAGGGCTTGCGTAATTCAAACGCCGCGCCCTCGTTGCGGTTGTAGACATTGAACATGATGTTCGACCAGCCATGCGACATGTTGTAGACGATGTTGATGGCCGGTCCGGGCAAGGCGCAGACTACCAGCAGGCCCAGGCCGGCCAGCCGCTCGCGCCGGTACAGCAGGAAGTACACAAGATAGGTCAGCCCCAGCACCACCGAGAAATATTTCGACAGGAACGCACAAGCCAGAAACACCCCCGACAAGGCATAAAGCCCGTAAGCGGCCCGGTCAAGCTGCGCACGGCGCTCGGCCCGCATCAGCGCGGCAACGGACAGCATGGACCAGAAAATCAGCGGCGTATCGGTGGTGATGATGGCATAGAGCCAGTTCAGCGGCGCCAGCCAGAAAAACAGCACGGCCCAGGCGGCGCGCACCCGGTCCACCGGCTTGAGCGCCCACCACAGCGCGGCGCCCAGCCCCAGCGGCAGCAGCACCGCCGGCAGGCGAATCGACCAGAGGCTGTCGCCCAGGGTCGCGCGCATCAGCGCAATCAGCCAGCCGACCATGGGCGGATGGTCGGAGTAGCCCCAGTCGGGATAAACGCCCCACCAGTAAAAAAAGGCCTCGTCGCCCGAGACCGGAAAACTCACGGCAATCCAGAACCGCAGCAGCAAGGAAGCCAGTCCTGCGCCCAGCAGCCAGCGGCTCAGCGTGGCAGGAAATTCGTGGGGTACAGCGATTGAGGCGTGATTCTGGGGCATGAATAAAGACCGGCAAGCGATGGGCGCCGTCAGAGAAATGGGTTGCGGCTTCACGCCAGAAAAGCAGAAACCGGCTAGCGAAAGCTGATTTCCTTAGTGATGGCCGCACTATAAAGCAAGGCCATCACGCCAATCGCCACGGCCAGCCACAGCGTCAGCAGACGGGTCAGCACAGTGATCGCCAGGGCGTTAGCGGCAGTCGCACCGTGCGCCACCAGCAAGCCCGTCAGCACGGCCTCGGTTCCGCCCAGTCCCGCCGGCAAGGCCGACAAGGCACCGGCCACCATGGCCACGGCGTAAAAGCCGGTTGCCGTCAGCGGTCCCGGCGCAGTGCCCAAGGCCAGGCAAATCAGCCAAACCGCCATGCCCTGCGCTGCCCAGGCGGCCAGGCTCAGGGTGAACCAGACCAGCGGACGCACACTGAGGCAGGCCCAGGCGTCCTGCAGCCAGCCCAGGCGCCGGCGCAAGGGATGCCGAAACCTGAACAGCAGGCCCAGCAGCAGCCCCGCCATCATCAAAACCGCCACGCCTGCGAGCGCCAGCCAGGCCGGCGCCACCTTGATCAGGCCGTGCGCCCAGGCCCACCAGGCCGCAGGCAGGCACAGCAGCAGCAGGCACAGCAGATCGGCCAGCCGCTCGGCGCCAAAAATCGCCAGGCTGTGCCGGGCGCCCAAAGGCTGGTGCGCCAGCATCAGGCCCCTGACCGCCTCGCCCACATTGCCGGGCGTGGGCGTGAACGCATAGCCCGCCAGGTAGAGGCGCAAGCCTTGCAACAGGCCAAAATTCCGTCCAGAGTGCGCCATCCAGAGGCGCCAGCGCAAGCCGCGCAAGCCATAGTTCAGCAGACACAGGGCAGCGGCCTGCAAGCCGGTCACGTAGCCCAGGCGGGCCATCGAGGCAAGCGGGCTTTCGCCCCAGACCAGCAGCGCCGCCGCATAAGCCGTCGCCACCAGGCCCAGCACGATCAGCAACTGCCGGATCGGCAGCCCGATGGCGCAAAGGCCTTGCTCCCGGGTGCTGGGCTTCAAAACCGGTGACTCAGGAAAATCAACAGCCACAGCAGGCCAGCCCCCAGCAGCCAGGCATCGCGCAGCAGGTCGCGCACCACGTCTTCGCCCCGGCCGCGATGCACCTGGTAGGTGTAGCGCAGCAGGCCAAAAACAACGACAGGCACGGTGTAGAGCAGGCGCTCGCCGTGCTGCAGCTGCGCCTCGGGGCTGGTGGCAAACAGGCTGTAGGTGGTCAGCGTGGCCGTCATGGTGGTGGCGATGAAGGTATCGATCAAGGCCGGCGGATAGAGCGCCATCACGGCCCGCTGGCTGGCTTCCTCCTGAAAACTTTCTGCCTTGCGTTTGCAAAAGCCGAGAAAAAGCGTCAGGAAAATCCCGGTCAGCAGCAGCCAGCGCGAGGGCGCAATCCCGACCGCCAGCGTGCCCGCCAGCAGCCTGAGCATGAAGCCTGCAGCAATGATGGACACATCGACCACAGCGACCTGCTTGAGCCACCATGAATACGCGATGTTCAGCGCCACATACAGCGCCAGCAGCAGCAGCAGCGCACGGTTGCCTGCCGCCAGAAAGATGAGCAGCGCCAGCAGCGCGGCCGCCAGCAGCAGCGCCGCAGTAGCCTTCAACGCACCGCTGGCAAGCGGCCTTTGGCGCTTGACCGGGTGCAGGGCATCGCTGGCGCGGTCATGCCAGTCATTCAGGATATAGACCAGGCTGGAGGCGCAGCAAAATGCGGCAAAAGCCTGCAGGACCTGCAGATCCAGCCCGACATTCACCCAGCTCTGGCTGAACACCAGGCCGGCAAACACAAACACGTTTTTAACCCACTGGTGCGGCCGCATCAGGCGAACCAGCGCGAACAGGGTGGAAGGAGGAGAAGACATCAATGAAAAAGCAGTAGCATTCGGCCTGAAATCGGCATGCAAGCATAACTGACTGGTTTTCCGGCTCTCATGCGCAAAGTCGCGGGCGGTTTGACAAGCAAGGTTTGAAAGGAAATCGGGTCATGACGTTGACGGGATTGACGGGATTCAGGCGCATGCTGGCCGCCAGCTTGGCAGCGGCCTGCCTGGCCGGCTGTGCCGACCTGCGCTACTACTGGCAATCGGTCAATGGCCATATGAGCGTGATGAATGCGGCCCGCCCGGTGAACGACTGGCTGGACGACACGCAAACCCCGGCGCGCCTGAAAAGCCGGCTGGCATTGGCCCAGCGCATCCGCCGCTTTGCCGTCAACGCGCTCAAGCTGCCCGACAACCCGAGCTACCACCGCTACGCCGATCTGCACCGCAGCGCCGTGGTCTGGAATGTGGTTGCCGCGCCCGAGTTCTCGCTCACGCTCAAGACCTGGTGTTTTCCGGTGGCGGGCTGCGTCGGCTACCGGGGTTACTTCAGCGAATCCGAAGCCAGGGCCGAAGCTGCGCAACTTGCCGCCCAGGGGTTCGAGGCCAGCGTCTATGGCGTGCCGGCCTACTCCACGCTGGGCTGGATGAACTGGGCCGG
>JBDSZF010000266.1:0-8594 GCA_039925285.1 Polaromonas sp. | reverse complement strand
AGCTTGGCGGCTGTAGCTCAGTTGGATAGAGTACTTGGCTACGAACCAAGGGGTCGTGGGTTCAATTCCTGCCAGCCGCACCAGACGACAAGCCCTAGAACAGTGATGTTCTAGGGCTTTTTCGTTTTTGTGCTACCCATTTACAATCAAAATCAATGGGGTAAATGCTATTCTGATGCCAGCATGAACAAAGCCTTCACCAAAGAAACCGACGCTGAAGACAATGAAGAAGCGGCAGCTCTGCCGGTGTCTGCGGGCGGTAAGAACTACATTACGCCTCAAGGGTATGGCCGTCTGCGTTCAGAATGGCTCGACTTGATTGACAACGAGCGACCCAAAGTCGTGGATATCGTTCACTGGGCAGCCAGCAACGGTGACCGGTCGGAAAATGGCGACTACCTGTACGGTAAGAAGCGTTTGCGCGAGATTGACCGGCGCATCCGTTTTCTGACGCAAAGGCTGGAGATTGCTGAAATAAGCAATCCTTGTATCCACCATGGCAATGACCAGGTGTTTTTTGGTGCGACGGTCACCTATATGGACGATCAGGGAAGTGAACGGACCGTTACTATTCTGGGAGTGGATGAAGCCATCAGCGGCTTGGGCCAGATCAGTTGGGTTTCCCCGGTGGCCAGAGCCCTTTTGAAATCCAGGGTAGGGGATGAAGTCACTCTCGTCACGCCTCAGGGAGCGCAGGTGCTTGAAGTGTTGAAAGTGGACTATCCGGCGGCTGACACCGAAAGCCGCTGACTTCGAGCGCAGCGCTCGGGCCTTCTCAACCAGATTCAGTACCCTTGGGGATAGCGCATGACACGAAGTGAACAGCGTGGGGGCACCATTCAACCCGTAGCCTTGGCACGCTGCACACGCAGCACGGACGGCGTGCGTTTGACATTGCGAATCGCCGCTGCCAAATGAATCCGATCGCGTACAGCCACGCTAAATCTCAGATCAGTTGCACCATTGGCAGGCTCATGCCCCATATCTACATGGGTGATATCCACTTCGGCATTGGCCAAGGCTACAGCCACTCTTGCCAGCACCCCTTTGCCGTTGGAAACCGTCACCAGAAGGTTGGTTTCAAAAGTGCGGGCGGGCTCATCCGACCAATCCACCGAAATGAAGCGTTCGCTGTCGCGTTGCTGCAGGCGCTTGGCTATGGCGCAATCGTCCGTATGCACGATGAGACCTTCTCCGCGCCCCAGATAACCCACAATACCGTCGCCAGGAATCGGGCAGCAGCATCGCGCAAATTGTACTGAAGTACCTTCACTGCCATCGAGCACGAGCCCGCCTTGCGATACCGACTCATGCGGAATATAGCGTTCCCGGCTCATCAGCAAAGCATCGGGTTTTTCGCCGTTCTCGGCGAGAAAAGACACAATGCGTTTGGCGATCATGCTGGCAATGCGCTTGCCCAGGCCGATGTCGGTCAGCAACTCGGCACGCGAACGGTTGCCCGTGAAGCGGAGGATTTTTTCCCAGGTGGCGTGATGGGCTTCGTCATGCTCGAAAAGGCGTTGCCGGTCTATGCCTTCGGCCCGCAGCGCCTGTGCCAGCATTTTTTC
This sequence comes from Polaromonas sp., assembly GCA_039925285.1. Taxonomy (GTDB): domain Bacteria; phylum Pseudomonadota; class Gammaproteobacteria; order Burkholderiales; family Burkholderiaceae_C; genus Polaromonas. Next base: position 7,026 of record JBDSZF010000266.1, on the reverse strand, counting down.
ACCCAGTTCCTGCGATTCCGTGAGCGCCATGGTCTTGAGGTGGTGCCGGATTTTTGAGCGAGCCTTGCCGGTTCGAACAAAACCCAGCCACGCCGGGTTGGGGGTTGAGGCCGGTGCCGTGATGATTTCAATGACATCGCCGTTCAGTAGCTCGGTACGCAACGGAACCTGCTCGCCATTGACTTTGGCTGCAATGGCATGGTGGCCTACATCGCTATGAATGGCGTAGGCAAAATCCACAATAGTGGCGCCACGCGGCATCGCCATGATCTGGCTTTTGGGGGTAAAAACGTAAACAGCCTCTGGAAACAGGTCAATCTTGACATGGTCCCAAAATTCGGCTGCATCATGGGTTTCCTGCTGGATGTCAAGCAGCGACTGCAGCCACTTGGTTCCCAGCCGCTGTGAGGTATCGCTGTTGGGCTCGGACGCTTTGTACAGCCAGTGGGCGGCAACGCCCGCCTCGGCCACGACATGCATGGCATCCGTACGCATCTGGAATTCGATATTGGTTCCGAATGGTCCCACCAGCGTGGTGTGCAGCGACTGATAGCCGTTGACCTTGGGGATCGCAATGTAGTCCTTGAATTTTCCGGGCAAGGGCTTGTAGAGCTGATGCAGAACGCCCATGGCGCTATAGCAGGCCGTCAGATTCTGCACGATGACCCGAAAACCGTAGAGATCAGTGACCTGCGCGAAAGACAGGTGCTTTTCATCCATCTTGTGGTAAATCGAGTACAGCGTCTTTTCTCGACCATAAATCCGCACAGGAATATGGGCATTTTCAAATGCAGCTTCAACCTCGGACTGTACCCGCTTGATGACGTCGCGCCGGCGTCCCCGGGCGCGTATCAGGGCCTTGGTCAAGATGGCATAACGCCACGGATGAAGGTGCTGAAACGACCTGTCCTGCAGTTCCCGATAGGTTGTGTTCAGACCCAGGCGGTGGGCAATGGGGGCGTAGATGTCCAGGGTTTCGCTGGAGATTCTTTGCCACTTGGAGCGCGGCGCATCGCCCAGCGTCCGCATGTTGTGGGTGCGGTCTGCCAGCTTGATCAGAATGACACGCACGTCACGCGCCATCGCCAGCAGCATTTTGCGGAAAGACTCTGCCTGGTTTTCTTCCCGGGTATTGAATTCGAGTTTTTCCAGCTTGGTCAGGCCGTCCACCAGTTCGGCCACTGGTGCGCCAAAGCGTTCAATCAGTTCCGGTTTGGTGACGTCGCAATCTTCCATGGCATCATGCAGCAGCGCCGCCATCAGGGCCTGCGCATCCAGCTTCCATTCGGCGCACTGTTGGGCAACCGCGATCGGATGGGTGATGTAGGGCTCACCGCTGTTTCTCAGCTGACCCAGATGGGCCTCATCGGCAAAGCGGTAGGCCTGGCGGACATTTTCAATGTCTGCAGCGTTCAGGTAGTCGAGTTTTGCGGTAAGCGCAGCAAAACTGGCTGCTGCGGCATTGGCAGCGGCTGGTGTGGGCTTGCGGGGAACGACGGGCGTCGGCATTGCGTTCATACCTCAAATGTAGCGCGACATGCAAAGTGCTTGGGGAAAATGGACTCCGGCATCTCCAGAAATGAAAAAAGCACCCAGTCAAGGTGCTTTTTGTCGTCTTGGATAGACTCAGTTGGGTACTTTTTTGAGCATTTCCAGGCCAATTTTACCGGCAGCAATTTCTCGCAGGGCGGTGACGCCGGGCTTGTTCTTGCTTTCAATTTTGGCCGCATGGCCCTGGCTGAGCATGCGCGCACGGTAAGTAGCAGCTAAAACCAGCTGAAAGCGGTTCGGGATTTTTTCAAGGCAGTCTTCAACAGTAATGCGGGCCATGAGGTTCTTTCGGATGATCGGTAACTTAGGGAATGTGAAGCGCCTTGAAGGTCTCGGCTCTGGCGCGTCGCTGTGCTGAATACTTCAGCCGCTGGGCATGAACAATGGTCTTCAGGTCGAAAACTGCCCGCTCAAACAACTCATTAATTATAACGAAGTCGAATTTTTGCGCCTGTGCCATCTCGATAGCCGCATTCTTGAGTCGCAACTCGATGACCTCTTCGCTGTCTTCCCCGCGGCGCTGCAGGCGGGAACGCAACTCTTCCCAGCTCGGGGGAAGGATGAAAATCAGGACGGCATTGGCAAAAATACGCTTGATGTTGATGGCGCCCTGGAAATCAATTTCCAGAATCACATCGGCGCCATGGGCGACCCGCTCTTCAATGGTATGGCGCGAGGTGCCGTAGCGGTGCCCGTGAACATGCGCCCATTCCACAAAGGCATCCCGCTTCACCATGCCGTCAAACTCTTCGGGAGACAGAAAGAAATACTCTCTGCCATGTTTTTCCTGTCCGCGCGGCGGCCGGGTCGTGTGGGAAACCGCAGGCTGAATGGCTGAATCCAGCTCCATCAGGGCTTTGACCAAACTGGACTTGCCTGCCCCGCTGGGGGCGGCTACAACAAAAATATTTCCGGGATAGTCCATACTTGACGGGCGTTGTTTGCTATGAATTAAAAAGTTAATAGAGGCGTACGAAATTACTCGATGTTCTGGACCTGCTCACGAATCTGCTCAATCAATACTTTCATATCAACAGAAACACGCGTCAGCTCCAGCGAGGCCGATTTGGAACCCAGGGTATTGGCTTCGCGGTGCAGTTCCTGGATCAGGAAGTCCAGGCGTTTACCGAGTTCGCCGCCACTGTCCAGGAGACGGTCGATTTCATCGAGATGCGATGCCAGGCGGGTGATTTCTTCTGCCACATCAATCCGGATGGCAAAGGCGGTGGCCTCGGTCAATGCCCGATCCTGTGCAATTTCAGGCAGCACGTTACTGCTTCCCAGTGCCAAGGCCTCTTTCCAGCGGTCCAGAAAGCGGTTTTTTTGCTGCTCGACCAGCTTGGGAACCATGGGCACCGCCGATTTTGCCAGCGTCCGCAACTGGGCCGTGCGGTCGACCAGCATAAGGGCCAGGCGGGCACCTTCCCGCTCGCGCGCAGACATCAACTCATGGACGGCGTGTTGGGCCAGCTGGAGCAGTTCTTCGCTGTGGTCATGCGGTTTTTTGTCTTCATTGGTGGCAATCCGCAGGACATCGGCCACGCTGAGCGGCGCGGCCTGCGGCAACCATGACTTGATGCTGTCTTCAAGCGAGCCCAGCCGCTGCAGGGTCGCCGGCGAGGGCGCGCGCAGGTTGCTGGCCGACGTGCTTTCAAGCGACACGCGCACTTCCACTTTTCCGCGTTTGAGCTTGCCGGTCAGCAGTTCGCGCAGGGCTGGCTCGGCCTGGCGCAATTCATCGGGCAGACGAAAGGCCAAGTCCAGAAATCGGCTGTTCACCGAACGTATTTCGACGCCCAGGCGGGAACTGGAGTCGCGGCCCGGTTCAGTTTCGGGCAGCGCTTGCGCTGTGCTGGATTGCACACTTGCATAACCCGTCATGCTGTAAACTGACATTCGCTTTACGCCTTACTAGATAGAGAGGAAAGACTGGGTGACAAGTCGCCAAGTCCCTGAAAAATTATGTCAAAGGTCAAGCCTTCATCCTTGCCGCCCGATACCATGATTGGCGGCTATCGCGTTGTGCGCAAGCTTTCGGCGGGTGGATTCGGTGTAGTTTACTTGGCCCTTGATAGCGAAGGCCAGCAGTTTGCCATCAAGGAGTACTTGCCGCCCTCTCTGGCCAGCCGTGCGGCCGGGGAGTTGTTGCCGCAGGTGCTGCCTGAAAAGCTTTCACTCTACCGTCTGGGTCTCAAGAGTTTTTTTGAAGAAGGCCGCTCGCTGGCCCAGATTTCGCATGGCTCGGTGGTGAGCGTTCTCAATTTTTTTCGCGAAAACGAGACCGTCTACATGGTCATGAACTACCTGGAGGGTGGAACCCTGCAGGACTTCATCATCACGGCGCGGGACCTGAAAAAACCCAAAGTGTTCCGTGAATCGACGATTCGCTCACTTTTTGACGAAATCCTGCGCGGACTGCGCATCGTGCACCAGCACAAGATGCTGCACCTGGATATCAAACCGGCCAATATCTTTATCACCGACGATAACCGCGCCGTGCTGATTGATTTTGGTGCGGCGCGTGAGGTGCTGAGCAAGGAAGGCAACTTCATCCGGCCCATGTACACCCCCGGTTTTGCTGCGCCGGAAATGTACCGGCGCGATTCTTCCATGGGGCCCTGGACCGATATTTATGCGATGGGCGCCTGCATCTACGCCAGCATGCAGGGTTACCCCCCCAATGATGCGCCGCAGCGCCTCGAAAAAGACCGGCTGTCGCTGGCCTTGTCCAGACTGCGCGGCGTTTATTCCGACAACCTGATTGAAGTGGTTGAATGGTGCATGTCGCTGGATCCACTGTCCAGGCCCCAGTCGGTGTTTGCCCTGCAAAAGGAGTTGAGCCGGGAAAACGAGCGCCATTACACCAAACTCACTGTCAGCGAAAAGGTTCGCCTGCAGTTTGACAGTGTGGTGTCCGACACCAAAAAAACTGCGCGCAAAGCCAATGTCTTTGCCACCCGTTTTAAATGAAATTCTCGGTCTTTCAGCTCAGCCGCATAGGAGGCAGGGAAATCAATGAAGACCGCATGGGTCACTGCTATACGCGTGAATCGGGTCTTTTTTTGCTGGCCGACGGAATGGGCGGCCATCCTGAAGGGGAGGTGGCGGCCCAACTGGCGCTGAAAACTATTTCTGCGCTCTACCAGAAAGAGGCCAAACCTGTTGTTCAGGATCCAGCCCAATTTCTCTCCAGCGCGCTGCTGGCAGCCCATCACCAGATCATTCGCCATGCCTCCCAAAGGGGTATGCTCGATACGCCACGAACCACGCTGGTCGCCGCTGTTCTGCAAGGCGGTCATGCAACATGGCTGCATTGTGGGGACTCCCGGCTGTATGTGGTGAGGGATGGTGAATTGCTGCTGCGAACCCGTGATCACTCCTTCCTTGATCAGGAACATGCGGGGTTGGTCAAGTGCCAGCCGATTAACCGCAATATCCTGTTTACCTGCCTGGGCTCGCCCACCCAGCCTATTTTTGATATTGCAGGCCCTTTCCCCTTGTTGCAGGGAGACAAACTGCTGCTGTGCTCCGATGGTCTGTGGGGTAGCCTGAGCGATGCTGAAATAGTACGGCAACTGGCTGGCAAGAGTGTTTCCGAGGCCGTGCCCGAACTGATCGAGAATGCCTTGCGCGCCGGCGGCGAGCACGGTGACAACGTGACGGTGCTGGCGCTGGAGTGGGAAACACCGGATGAGTTTGCTTCCACCCTGGGCCGCTCTGTCGACAGGGTCATGGACGGCGGTTTTGCCTCCACCATTCAGGCCGAATTTTTCGACACCCAGACCGATGATCTTGATGAGGCGATGATCGAGCGCTCCATCGCCGAAATCAACGAGGCCATACGCCGTTCGGCTGCAAGAAAAGCCTGATTCGGGCAGCTTCCTTTGTCGGGCCTTGACTCATTAGCTTTTTACCGCTTTTCCAACAAGCGCTGGAGCAACCTTTCATCATGAAAATCGTACTTGCATCGAATAACCAGGGCAAGCTTGCCGAACTGCAGGCCATGCTGGCGCCGCTGGGTCTTGAACTGATCAGCCAGGCCTCGCTGGGCATTCCTGAGGCCGAAGAGCCTTTTTGTACTTTTGTCGAGAACGCACTGGCCAAAGCCCGTCATGCATCTGCCCTCGGTGGCCTGCCGGCGCTGGCGGACGATGCCGGCCTGTGCGTGGATGCTTTTGGCGGTCTGCCGGGCGTCGATACGGCGTTTTATGCCACCCAGTTCGGCTATGCCAAGGGTGACGACAACAACGTCAAGGCCTTGCTGGAACAGATGGCGCACCTGGCGCAGCCTTCCCAGCGCCGCGCCGCACTGGTCAGCACGCTGGTGGCGGTACGCTCTGCCGATGACCCGGAGCCTTTGATTGCCTCGGGGCGGGTGGCGGGTGAAATTGCGCTGGAGCCCATGGGCAGCAACGGCTTTGGCTTTGACCCGGTGATGTTCATTCCAGAGTTTGGCCAGACCTTTGCACAATTGCCGGTGAGCGTGAAAAACGCCAACAGCCACCGTGGCAAGGCCACGCGCCAGATGATCGCGCTGTTGCGTGAACGCTGGCTCTAAATCGGTATCGAATCCCTCATGACCCAAAAAGACGTTCAGCACTACATGCGCAGCGGCACGCTGCAACTCGCGGCCTTGCCGCCGCTGTCGCTGTATGTGCACCTGCCCTGGTGTATCAAGAAATGCCCTTATTGCGATTTCAATTCGCATGAGGTGGCGGCCGAGATGCCCGAGCAGCGCTACATCGACGCGCTGGTGGCCGACCTGGAGGCATCGCTGCCGCTGATCTGGGGCCGCTCGGTTCACAGCATCTTCATTGGCGGCGGAACGCCCAGCCTGTTTTCACCGCAGGCGATTGACCGCCTGCTGGGCGCTCTGCGGGCGCGCCTGCGGCTCGATGCAGATTGCGAAATCACGCTCGAAGCCAACCCCGGCACGTTTGAAAAGGACCGCTTCAAGGCTTTTCGCAGCGCCGGGGTGAACCGCCTTTCCATCGGCGTGCAGAGTTTTGATGACCGTCATCTCAAGGCCCTGGGCCGGGTGCATGACCGCGCCCAGGCCATCGCAGCGGTCGGAGAAGCGGCGCAGGCTTTTGACACTTTCAACCTCGACATCATGTATGCGCTGCCCGGCCAGACGCTCGAGAACCAGGCGCAGGACATGCGCCAGGCACTGGCGCTGCAGCCGCCGCACATTTCGATCTACCACCTGACGATCGAGCCCAACACCTACTTTGCAAAGTTCCCGCCGGTGGTTCCCGAGCAAGACACGGCTTACGCCATGCTCGACCAGATCACCGAGATGACCGAAGGTGCGGGGCTGCAGCGCTATGAAGTGTCGGCCTATGCCAAGCCGGGGCATCGCTGTTTTCACAACGTCAACTACTGGCAGTTTGGCGATTACCTGGGGATAGGCGCGGGCGCGCACAGCAAGCTCAGTTTTGCGCACCGGGTGGTTCGCCAGGTGCGCTTGCGCGA
>JBDSZF010000265.1:0-2910 GCA_039925285.1 Polaromonas sp. | reverse complement strand
AATGGGTCTCAGCGGTGAGGCAGAGGTAAAAAAAAACTTCGCCCAACGCCAGATACCTGCCGTTCCCGAAGATTTCGTACCCCGGGGAAGCCCGGCGCGCCCAGCGCCATGTACCCGACTCGATCACCACGCTGCGCATGGTGCTGAGCATTGAGCTCATCCGCGCCCTGGGACACTGCCCGCATTGCCATGCGGTCACTCAGCATTTGAATTTATGACATAGTAAGAGTAGAAGCTATTAAAAAAATAGCGTTCAGGTTTTGCAGGCTCAGGCCATCCGTCCTTTGTTGGGGACAACCGAGCAGCCGGTAATTCGCCAGGACTTGTCTTTTTGCCGCTGCAGGCTGTAAAGCGCCAGCCAGGCCTTGCCGCTGTCGTCCGTCAACTGCACCCGCAGGATCACCTGGCCATGATGCGCTTCGGGCTTGAGGAAAGCCGCCGAAGCCGGGCGGTAGAGGGCCGGGAAGCTGTCGCGGACCATCGCCAGAAACCGCGGCGCCGTGCCAACGGCATCGCGCACATTCGGCGCCGCAAATGAAAACGCCTTGAGGGCGTCGTCCTGGGCCAGCGCCGCCAACTGGCCTTCGACCACGGCGCGCACGCTTTTTTCGTCGGCCGGGGTGAGCGGCGCTGCATGCGCCGGCCCCAGCAGCAAGCAGGCCGCAACCAGCGCTGACAGCCATCCTGCGAGACGAACAAGCAAGCCAGGGGGAAGAGGTGAGCTGGTTTTCATATCGTCGCTTCCATAAAGTCCCAATACGCCGTTCGATCATCATGCAAGCATCTCGCCTGACTTTCAATCAGGCGGGCCTGTAGCACGCCCGATCATCCTGAATTCAGGGCGCACTAAAATCGGGCCTTGAAGTGGCCGGGATGGCCTGGGCGGTTTGATCACTGCGGCATCCCGAGCTTTTGTTTCCTTTTTATATTGGCAAGCGCATGTCCTCTCTCCAGGTTATTGAAGCCCAGACCGGCGAAAACCCCGTCGCTACCATTCTCATCATGCACGGCCTGGGCGCTGACGGGCGCGACTTTGTGCCGATTGCCGAGCAGCTTGACCTGTCGAGCATCGGCCCGGTGCGCTTCCTGTTTCCCAGCGCGCCGCACCTGCCGGTGACGATCAACGGTGGCTACGCCATGCCCGCCTGGTACGACATCCTGGGCGCTGACCTGGTCAGCCGCCAGGACGAAGCCGGCATGCGCCAGTCGCAGGCGTCCATGGAGGCGATCATTGCGAACGAAAAATCGCGCGGCATGCCGGCCAAGCGCATCGTCATGGCCGGTTTCTCGCAGGGCTGCGCCATGGCCCTCATGACCGGCCTGCGCCATCAAGAGCGGCTCGCCGGCATTGCGGGCCTGTCGGGCTATCTGCCGCTGGCTGAAAAAACGGCCGCAGAAGGCAGCGCCGCCAACAAGGACCTGCCCATCTTTCTGGCCCATGGCTCGCACGATGGCGTGGTGGCGCTGCCGCGCGCTGTGGCCACGCGCGACGCGCTCACCGCGCTGGGCTATCCGGTCGAATGGCACGAATACCCGATGGAACATTCGCTCTGCCCGCAGGAAGTGGCCGACCTGGAGCAGTGGCTGCTGCGGGTGCTGGCCTGAATCGGTAATTGTGAATGAAATATGCCGCTGGCGCATGAAGGGCGAGCGCAGGCAGCTATTGAAAAAGTAGCGTAATGCGCCTGCCGCAGCACAAAGCACAGGCCTGTGATAACTTCCACGCCAATTCCCAAGAATCCGAGAGAGCACCCTATGACCCCGATGCAGGCCCATGCCGACGCCATTTTGCAAGACCGCCTGAAGGCGCTCACCCCCCAGCAGCTCCAAGGCATGCGCCGCGGTATTGAAAAGGAAAGCCTGCGCGCCCAGCCCAACGGGGCGCTGGCGCTGACGCCGCATCCGACCGCCCTCGGTTCGGCCCTGACGCACCCCAGCATCACCACCGACTTCAGCGAGTCGCAGGTCAAACTGGTCACGAGCGCCCACGCCAGCCCTGAAGCGGCCCTGGAAGAGCTCACGCAGCTGCACCAGTTCACCTACCGCGCGCTGCAGGAAAACGGCGATGAAATGCTCTGGGTGTCCAGCATGCCCTGCGATTTGCCGACCGATGAAACCATTCCGCTGGCCCGCTTTGGCAGTTCCAATATCGGCCGCGCCAAAAGCGTTTACCGCATGGGGCTGGGCCACCGCTATGGCCGGCGCATGCAGACGATCTCGGGCATTCACTACAACTGGTCACTGCCCGGCGTGAGCAGCGAGCAGTATTTTTCGCTGATCCGCAATTTCCGCCGCCATGCGTTTGTGTTGCTTTACCTGTTTGGCGCGTCGCCTGCCGTGTGCTCGACCTTTGTCGCCGGCCGCCAGCATGAACTGCAGCAGCTGGCCGACAGCACCATGTACATGCCGCACGGCACCTCGCTGCGCATGGGACGGCTGGGCTACCAGAGCGATGCGCAGGCTTCGCTGGCCGTCAGCTACAACAGCCTGGAGGGTTATGCCGCTTCGCTGCAGGATGCGCTGACCCGTCCCTATCCGGCCTATGAAGCGGTCGGTATCCGCAACCCCGGCGGCGACTACAACCAGCTGGCGACCACGCTGCTGCAGATCGAGAACGAGTTCTATGGCACGATCCGGCCCAAGCGCGTGATTCGCCCGGGCGAGCGGCCGCTGCATGCGCTGCGCGAGCGCGGCGTTGAATACATCGAAGTGCGCCTGATGGACCTCGATCCGTTCGAGGCGGTCGGCATCAGCGCGCAGACGATGCGTTTCATCGATGTGTTTCTGCTGCATTGCCTGCTGTCCGACAGTCCGCCCGACACGCCGGCCGAGATCGCCGAACTCAAGCACAACCAGCACCAGACGGCGGCGCGCGGCCGCGAACCCGGCGTGACGCTCAAGCGTGCGGGC
>JBDSZF010000264.1:0-2822 GCA_039925285.1 Polaromonas sp. | reverse complement strand
ACAAGAACAGTTACCGCGCGCAGTCCAAGTCGGTGCTGCAGGCCATGCCCACGGCCTACGTCCAGATGATCGAGACGGCCGAAATCGTCAGCCGCCGCTACGGCATTTCGCGCGAGGCGCAAGACGCGTATTCGCTGCGCAGCCAGCAGCGCACCGCAGCCGCCCAGCAGGCCGGCCTGTTCGCCGATGAAATCGTGCCGCTGGCCACCAGCAAGCAATTGTTCGACAAGGAAGGCAATGTCACCGGCAACCAGGACGTGATGCTCACTCAGGACGAAGGCAACCGCGCCGACACCACGCTCGAAAGCCTGGCCAAGCTCAAGCCGGTCTGGAAAAACGGCCAGTGGGTGGCCGAAGGCGAGTTCATCACCGCCGGCAACGCCTCGCAGCTGTCCGACGGCGCATCGGCTTCGGTGCTGATGAGCGCGGCCGAAGCCAGGCGGCGTGGCCTGACGCCGCTGGGCACCTACCGCGGTGTGGCGGTAGCCGGCTGCGGCGCCGACGAAATGGGCATCGGCCCGGTGTTTGCGATCCCGAAGCTGCTGCAGCGCCACGGCCTGAGCGTTGACGACATCGGCCTGTGGGAGATCAACGAAGCCTTTGCCTGCCAGGTCATCCATTGCCGCGACACGCTGGGCATCCCTGACGAGCGCCTGAACGTCAACGGCGGCGCGATTTCGATTGGCCATCCTTTTGGCATGTCGGGTGCGCGCCTGGTCGGCCATGCGCTGCTCGAAGGGCGCCGGCGCGGCGTGCGCTATGCTGTGGTCAGCATGTGCATTGGCGGCGGCATGGGCGCTGCCGGACTGTTCGAGCTGACCTGACGCGAAGTTTGTTGAAGCGGGCAGGGCCGAACGCTATACTTGATTTTTCAGAGATCCTATGCATATAGAAACAGCGGCCTTGCAAGATAAATTAGCCAACTCCCCTCTCGGCGGGAGCATGTCGCTCGAATTTCTGAGCCATATTCTGGGGGCAATTTACGACGCTGCGCTGGATGAGGCGGGCTGGACCGCCTGCCTGGAGACCATCCGGGCCAAGTTATCAGCCAACTATGCCTCGCTCATTGTCCGCACTGAAACCACCGACGACATTGGGCTGATCGTCTCGGCCGGTGGCGATCATCACGACATAGATCCAGGCAATCCCCATATCGCGTTCAGTCCTTTCACCGGGATGAAACCTGATCAGCTGGTCACGATCGGCGACGTGATCTCGGAAAAGGACTGGCGCGCCTCGACCTATTACCGCGACTACTGTGCCCCGCAAGGCGTTTTTCATGTGCTCGCCGCCGATATCGCCACGCGCAACGGCGGCGTGTATGGCTTTCGCATCACCCGTCCCGAATCTGCACCGGCCTTCTCGAAAACCGAAATGGATTTTTGTCGCCTGCTGATTCCCCATATCAAGCGCGCCTTGGACCTGCATCTTTCGATCAACCAGGACCGCAAGGTCAGCACCCTCTACAGCCATGCGATGGCGCAATTGATGGTGGGCGTGGTGGTGCTGGACCAGAACGGCCAGGTGATGGAATGCAATCCGGCCGCCACCGCCATCCTGGAAATGAAGGACGGCCTGCGCGTGACCGGCAAGCAGCTCGAAGCGTCCTATGCCAACGACAACCGAAAGCTGCACGGCCTGGTGCGCGATGCGCTGGTTCATCCGCATGCTGCCAAGCTGGCGCTGACCGAGGCGATGTCGGTGAGCCGGCCCTCCGGCAAGCTGAGCTGGGGTCTGATCGTGCAAAGCATCTCGTCCGACCAGTGGACCGAGGGCAAGCAGCGCCCCAGCGTGGCCGTTTTTGTGCGCGATACCGAAGGCAAGGTCGATCCGCCGGTGCGGCTGGCCCAGCAGCTGTTTCACCTGACGCCGGCCGAAACGGCGCTGGCGATCCAGCTGGCCAACGGTCTGTCACTCGAAGAAGCTGCCGAAGTGCTGAACATCAAGCGCAACACGGCGCGCGCACACCTGCGCTCTATCTTCTCCAAGACCGGCGTGCGGCGCCAGACCGAGCTGGTGCGTATTTTCCTCAACAGCGTGGCCTGGCTGAGCGTCGCCGACTGAACGCGCGTCCAGGACGTTTTCCACCGGCCTCGTCATAACGAGCGCATTCACCGTTTACGGGTATCGTCCTAGCCAGCCAAGCCGCGGGCAATGAGCTGCTTTAGAGCGGAATCACCCTGACCAGCAAGAACTTCAAGGAAACAAATACGAGGTACATGGGGGAGTGCGGGCTGTTGCCAGTCAGGGCGATTCTGCTCTAGCCGCCCTTCAAAGGCGCCTGGCCGATCAGCTATGCGCTCTTTGGGTCATAAACCACATCAGTAATCGATCCATCCTTGATGCGCTCGACCGCTTCGTCAATCACCTGCAGCGGCACCAGAAACCACTCCCTTGGTTTCACCGGATGCCCAAAGCGGTCTTCGATGCTCAAGTCGAGCTGCGCTGCGCCGAACAAGCGGTGGAAAATGTTTTCCAGTCGGTTGCGGTTCAGGTTGTGCAGCTTGTAAGTAGCCACCACCTCCACGCCGGCCAACAGCAGATACCAATCCCGTTCTTCGCGGGTCTTGAGCTTGTCCAGCAAGGTGCACATTCGGCCAAGCCTCGGCAAAAGCGCGCATGTACTTGAGGTTGCGCGGCGAAAACCCCTTCATGTCCGCAAAGGCAGCGCGCAAATCCAGCGCCAGCCGCTCGATCACCTTGGCGCCCCAGCACCGCTTGTACGGCGGATTGCCGCAGATATAGGTCTCCCCGCCTTAATTCGCAAAATCCATTTCCGTCTGATCCAGTGGTGTGCCAAACCAATCATCCGCCACCAGTTT
>JBDSZF010000263.1:0-2917 GCA_039925285.1 Polaromonas sp. | reverse complement strand
TGGAGCCGCAGGTGCTGCTGCTCGACGAGCCGATGGCCGGCATGAACGTCGAGGAAAAGCAGGACATGTGCCGCTTCATCCTCGACGTGAACGAGGAATTCGGCACCACCATCGTGCTGATCGAGCATGACATGGGCGTGGTGATGGACATCTCCGACCGCGTGGTGGTGCTCGACTACGGCAAGAAGATCGGCGACGGCGCGCCCGAAGAAGTCCGCAACAACGAAGACGTCATCAGCGCCTACCTCGGCACCAGCCACTGAAGCACCGGAAGAACAAAACATGGCATTCTTTTTAGAAACACTGATTGGCGGCCTGATGGCCGGCATGCTGTATTCGCTGGTGGCGCTCGGCTTCGTGCTGATCTACAAGGCGTCGGGCGTGTTCAACTTTGCGCAGGGCGCGATGGTGCTGTTTGCGGCTCTCGCAATGGCACGGTTTTCGGAGTGGATTCCGAAGTGGACCGGCATCGACAACCTGTTCATCGCCAACCTGATCGCATTTGCGATTGCCGCCGTGCTGATGTTCGTCGTCGCCTGGCTGATCGAGCGGCTGGTGCTTCGCCACCTGGTCAATCAGGAAGGCGCGACGCTCTTGATGGCCACGCTGGGCATTGCCTATTTCCTCGAAGGCCTGGGCCAGACCCTGTTTGGCAGCGACATCTACAAGATCGACATCGGCATGCCCAAAGACCCGATCTTCATGCTCGATACGGTGTTTCCAGGCGGCATCCTGATCAACAAGGAAGACGTGATTGCCGCCGCCATCGCCGCCGCGCTGGTCATTTTGCTGAGCATCTTCTTCCAGAAAACCACCACCGGTCGCGCCCTGCGCGCCGTGGCCGATGACCACCAGGCGGCGCAGTCGATCGGCATTCCGCTGAACCGCATCTGGGTCATTGTCTGGTGCGTGGCCGGCATTGTGGCGCTGGTCTCGGGAATGATCTGGGGCTCCAAGCTGGGCGTGCAGTTTTCGCTGACCACGATTGCGCTGCGCGCCTTGCCGGTGGTGATCCTGGGCGGCCTGACTTCGGTGCCCGGCGCCATCATAGGCGGCCTGATCATCGGTGTCGGCGAAAAGCTGTCCGAGGTCTATCTTGGTCCGTTTGTCGGCGGCGGCATCGAAATCTGGTTCGCCTATGTGCTGGCGCTGGTATTTTTGCTGTTCCGTCCGCAAGGCCTGTTCGGCGAAAAAATCATCGACCGCGTTTAAGCCATAAGAAGGATAAGGAAACACCATGCTCTACCGCGAAAACGGCCAGTTCAAGACGACTTACCGGGCTGACCAGCAGATCTTCCCGATCATGCAGGACCGCGTGGCCATAGCGCTGATGCTGGCCTTTGCCTTCATCGCCGTGCCGATGCTGGCCAGCGACTACTTCTACGCATCGATTTTGATTCCGCTGGTCATCATGTCGCTGGCCGCCATCGGGGTGAACATCCTGGTCGGCTATTGCGGCCAGATTTCGCTCGGTTCAGGCGCCTTCATGGCGGTCGGGGCTTACGGCGCCTATAACTTTTTCGTCCGTATTCCGGGCCTTCCGCTGATCCCGGCGCTGATCCTGGGCGGGCTGTGCGCCATGTCCTTCGGCATCCTGTTTGGCCTGCCCAGCCTGCGCGTCAAGGGCCTGTACCTGGCCGTGGCCACGCTGGCGGCGCAGTTCTTCAGCGACTGGATGTTTTTGCGCATCAAGTGGCTGACCAATGATTCGGCTTCGGGCTCGGTGTCAGTCAGCGGGCTGCAGGTGTTCGGCCTGCCGATCCAGAGCCCCACGTCCAAATACCTGTTTTGCCTGGTCATCCTGGTCGTTGTCGCGCTGCTGGCGAAGAACCTGGTGCGCGGCGCCATCGGCCGCGAATGGATGGCGATTCGCGACATGGACGTGGCCGCCTCAGTGATCGGCATCCGGCCGATGTACGCCAAGCTGAGCGCTTTTGCGGTGAGTTCCTTCATCATCGGCATGGCCGGCGCGCTCTGGGCCTTTGTGCATCTGGGCTCCTGGGAGCCGGCAGCCTTCTCGGTCGAAATCTCGTTTCGCCTGCTGTTCATGGTGATCATTGGCGGCCTGGGCTCGATCATGGGCGGCTTCTTTGGCGCGGCCTTCATCGTCGTGCTGCCGATTGCGCTGAACCGCTTTTTGCCGGCCTTCATGAGCCTGTTTGGTATCGATATCTCCACCGCCGGCGTGTCGCACGCTGAGCTGATGATTTTTGGCGGCCTGATTGTCTGGTTCCTGATCGTCGAGCCGCATGGTCTGGCCCGGCTGTGGTCCATGGGCAAGCAGAAGATGCGCCTGTGGCCGTTCCCGCATTGAGCGGGTTGATTGCAAAATTTTTTTCACCGTGCATCAACACTTTTATTCCAAGGAGACATCCATGAAGCTTTCCAGACTCGTCGTTACTGCGGCCGTGGTCGCCGCTGGGGCGGCATCGCTGTCCACCAGCGCCTTCGCCCAGGCCAAGGAGCAGTTTTTCCCGCTGCTGTCCTACCGCACCGGCCCCTATGCGCCCAACGGCACGCCCTGGGCCAACGGCAAGCAGGACTACATCAAGATGGTCAATGCACGCGATGGCGGCATCAACGGCGTCAAGCTGACGTTTGAAGAATGCGAAACCGGTTACGCCACCGACCGCGGAGTGGAATGCTACGAGCGCCTGAAGGGCAAGCCCGGCGTGGCCGTGATTGACCCGCAGGCGACCGGCATCACTTTCGCGCTGACCGAAAAAGCCCCCGTGGACAAGATCCCGCTGATCACGCTGGGCTACGGCCTGTCGGTGGCGCAGGACGGCATGGCGTTCAAGTGGAACTTTCCGCTGATGGGCAGCTACTGGACCGGCGCCGACATCCTGATCCAGCACATCGGCAAAAGCGCCGGCGGCCTGGACAAGCTCAAGGGCAAGAAGATTGCGCTGGTCTA
>JBDSZF010000262.1:0-2857 GCA_039925285.1 Polaromonas sp. | reverse complement strand
CGCCCGGTTTTTCCTTTTTTGGCCTTGCTGGCCAGCCACTTTTACTTCCTGCCATGTCTGAACTTCATAAATTTATCTTTGACGGCCTGCCGGTGCGCGGCATGATCGTGCGCCTGACCGATTCCTGGCAGGAAATCCTCAAGCGCCGCCAGGATGCGGGCGGCTACCCGCTCGAAGTCATGCACCTGCTTGGCGAAATGACGGCGGCCGGTGCGTTGATGCAGAGCAACATCAAATTCAACGGTGCGCTGGTCCTGCAGATATTTGGCGATGGTCCGGTCAAGCTGGCCGTGGCTGAGGTTCAGCCCGATTTGAGCCTGCGCGCCACCGCCACCGTGACCGGCGAAGTGCAGCAGGGCAGTTCCTTGAGCCAGCTGGTCAATGTGAGTAACGGGGGGCGCTGCGCCATCACGCTGGACCCTAAGACCAAGTTTCCGGGCCAGCAGCCTTACCAGGGCGTGGTGCCGCTGTTCGGTGACCAGCATGAAAAAATCGAGAGCCTGGCCGAAGTGCTGGAGCATTACATGCTGCAGAGCGAGCAGCTCGACACCTGCCTGATTCTGGCGGCTGACGGCAATGTGGCGGCGGGCCTGCTGATCCAGCGCCTGCCGGTCAAAGGCCAGGGCAACCTCGAAGGCCAGATCGACCGCGAAGCCAATGAAGACCAGATCGGTGTCAATGAAGATTACCAGCGCATCGCCATGCTGGCCGGCACGCTCAAGCGCGAAGAGTTGCTCACGCTGGATGTCGATACGATCTTGCGGCGGCTGTTCTGGGAAGAGCCGATCACGCGTTTTGAGCCTTTGACGCCGAGCTTTGCCTGCAGCTGCTCACGCGAGCGGGTCAGCAACATGCTGCGCGGGCTGGGGACGGCAGAAATTGAAAGCATCATTGCCGATCGCGGCAAGGTCGATGTGGCCTGCGAATTTTGCGGTGCGCAGTACGAATTTGATCCGGTCGATGCGGCGCAGATTTTCACCCATCAGATTCGGCAACAACCACCGACTTCAACGGTTCAGTAGCCGGCGCGCTGCGCCAGCAGGGCGGTCAGCAGACGGTGTTCGCATTGAGGATCGCTGCATTTTTCGCACATCCAGACCCAGGGCTTGGTTGTGCTGTTGTCTGAACTGAGGCCTTGCCGAGTGCGTGGTCTGGCGAATGGCAGCAGGCTTTCAATCGCGCGGAGTGCATCGCCAAGACGCACCTCGCTTGCCCCATAGAGCACCTGGTAAGGAGTGGCGGCCAGCGCCAGCGTGGCGCGAATCGACTGGTCCGCCGCTTCGCGCCTGGCGTCCAGTGCTTCAATTCGGGATTCAGCGCCAGCTTCCAGGCCCATCAGCAGCACCAGATCAAAGCTGGCCAGATCAGCCGGGCTGACCGGCATGCCGGCGAACACGAGTGCTTGCCAGCCCGAGGTTTTTACCGCGTCATTCAGTGCGGCGGCAAGTTGCGATACCTGGGTATCGGACGCGCCAAGCAGCGAAACTTTCAGCGCAGCCATGGCATCGACGAGTGCAGAGCGGAAGTCAGCGGCCTTGCGGGCAGCTTAATCCGTGATCTGCACAAACATTTCATTGGGCTTGACCATGCCGAGCTCGCTGCGGGCTTTTTCTTCAACCATTTCCAGGCCTTCCTGCAGATCCTTGACTTCGGCGGCCAGCTGATCGTTACTGGCCTGGTCCAGGGCGTTTTTAGCCAGCTGCACGTCGAGCCGCTGCTGCATTTCGCGCACGTTGGGAATGCTGCCCCTGCCCATCATCCAGAGCTGGGCATGGAACAGCGCCAGCAGCAGCACCAGAATGGCAGGGACGAAACGATTGCCCACGGTCTGCGAGAAGTATCAGCGCAGGTTGTAGAAAGCAGCGCGGCCCGGGTAGGTCGCGACTTCGCCCAGGTCTTCCTCGATGCGCAGCAGCTGGTTGTACTTGGCCATGCGGTCCGAGCGCGACAGCGAACCGGTCTTGATCTGGCCAGCGTTGGTGCCCACGGCGATGTCGGCAATCGTCGAGTCTTCGGTTTCGCCCGAACGGTGCGAGATCACGGCGGTGTAGCCGGCGCGCTTGGCCATTTCAATTGCGGCGAAGGTCTCGGTCAGCGTGCCGATCTGGTTGATCTTGATCAGGATCGAATTGGCAATGCCCTTGTCGATGCCTTCCTTGAGGATTTTGGTATTGGTGACGAACAGGTCATCACCGACGATCTGGACATTCTTGCCGAGGCGCTCGGTCAGGATCTTCCAGCCGTCCCAGTCGCCTTCGGCCATGCCGTCCTCGATGCTGATGATGGGGTATTTATCGACCCAGGTGGCCAGCATGTCGGTCCATTCCTGCGCGCTCAGGCTCAGGCCTTCGCCAGACAGCTCGTATTTGCCGTCCTTGTAGAACTCGGACGCGGCGCAATCGAGGCCCAGGGCGATCTGCTCGCCGGCGACAAAACCGGCCTTGTCGATGGCTTCCAGAATCATCTGGATCGCCGCTTCATGGTTGGCCACGTTGGGCGCAAAGCCGCCTTCGTCGCCGACGGCGGTGCTGATGCCCTTGTCGTGCAGGATTTTCTTCAGGGCGTGGAAGACCTCGGCGCCATAACGCAGGGCTTCGCGAAAGCTCGGTGCGCCAAGAGGGATGATCATCAGCTCTTGCAGGTCAAGGTTGTTGTTGGCGTGCTCGCCGCCGTTGATGACGTTCATCATCGGCACGGGCATTTGCACCGCCGCCATGCCGCCAAAGTAGCGGTACAGCGGCAGGCCGGCTTCTTCGGCGGCGGCTCTGGCCACGGCCATGGAAACGGCCAGCATGGCGTTGGCGCCCAGGCGCGACTTGTTCTCGGTGCCGTCGAGTTCGATCAGCGTGCGGTCCAG
>JBDSZF010000261.1:0-3167 GCA_039925285.1 Polaromonas sp. | reverse complement strand
GCTCTCGGTGCTGGGCCAGGAAAGGCGGCTGGCCACCGCTGGCGCCGCCGTCATCGACATTGAGCCTGACTGGCGCACCCGGCTGCTGGCGGTCATCACCGACCCGGGCATTGCCTACATCCTGCTCATGATCGGTTTCTATGGCCTGCTGTTCGAGTTCTACAGCCCCGGGCTGGTCGCGCCCGGCGTCATCGGCGGCATCAGCCTGCTGCTGGCGCTGTTCGCCCTGCAGCTGCTGCCGGTGAGCTACACCGGCCTGGCGCTGATCGCGCTGGGCATCGGCCTGCTGGTGGCCGAGCATTTCGCGCCGGGCTTCGGCCTGCTGGGGCTGGGCGGCATCGTGGCCTTTGTGATGGGTTCCATCATGCTGATCGACACCGATGCGCCCGGCTACCGCATTCCGTGGCCCTTGATTGCCGGCGTGACGCTGGCCAGCGCCGGTTTTCTGCTGCTCGTGCTGAACTTCGCGCTACGCGCGCGCCAGCGGCCGGTGGTCAGCGGCCGCGAGCAGCTGCTGGGCGCGACCGGCGAAGTCATCGTCAATCCCGACGGCAGCGTGTCGGCAAGCTTCCTCGGCGAGGTGTGGAAGGTCCGTGCGAACGCCCCGCTTGGGCGGGGTCAACAGGTCAGGGTGGTCGGCATCGACGGGCTGGTGCTCAGCGTCGAACCCGTTCACCCGCAAGGAGAGGCAACATGAACATCGAATTCGGCTGGCTGGGCATGGTCGCGATCCTGTTTTTGCTGATTGCTTTTTTGCTCAACGCGGTGCGCATCTTCCGCGAGTACGAGCGCGGCGTCGTCTTTACCCTGGGGCGTTTCTGGCAGGTCAAGGGGCCGGGGCTGGTCATCATCATCCCGATCATCCAGCAGGCGGTGCGGGTCGATTTGCGCACGGTGGTGCTGGAGGTGCCGACGCAGGACGTGATCTCGCGCGACAACGTCTCGGTCAAGGTCAGCGCCGTGGTGTACCTGCGCGTCATCGATCCGCAAAAGGCGATCATCCAGGTGGTTGACTACCTCAACGCCACCAGCCAGCTCGCGCAGACCATGCTGCGCTCGGTGCTGGGCAAGCACATGCTCGACGACATGCTGGCCGAGCGCGAGAAGCTCAATACCGACATCCGGCAGGCGCTCGATGCGCAAACCGACTCGTGGGGCATCAAGGTCGCCAATGTCGAGATCAAGCAGGTCGATCTGACCGAATCCATGGTCCGGGCGATTGCCCGCCAGGCCGAGGCCGAACGCGAGCGGCGCGCCAAGGTGATCCATGCCGAGGGCGAACTGCAGGCCGCCGAAAAGCTGTTCCAGGCGGCGAAAATCCTCGCGCAGGAGCCGCAGGCGATCCAGTTGCGCTACCTGGAAACGCTGACGGTGATAGGCGCCGACAAGAACACGACCGTCATTTTTCCGTTGCCGATGGATTTGCTGACGCCGTTCCTGGAAAAGCAGAAACGGGCCGAAGGCTGAAAAGCGGACCCCGGCTGGCAGCCTCGGCGCCGGATCAGGCCTGGCGCGTCTCGCCCACCAGGATGTCCACGCCCGCGTCGGCGAAGTTGGCCATGCCGATCACGTCACCGCTACTCACTTCATAGCTGCGCAAGCCGGGCAGCGTATTGGCCCGCGGCAGATGCTGGTTGAAGGAGTAGTCATCGAATGCAGCGGTGTCAGCGGGCTTCTCGTAGATCGCGAAAAGCTTGGCTATGTTTTGTCTCCGGTGGCCAGCGCCGGTTTCCTTGAAGGCGCCCACGATATCGGACCTGCACCTCCTCGCGTGCGTGATGCCTCCCGCAGACCCATTTTGATACCGCAATGGAGTACCTCCAAAGAAAAAAGGCTTCAAAATCTAAGTTCCGAAGCCTCTTATGCTTTGCTCAGCGCAAGGCTGAGACAGCAGGTTTGCAACGACATCTCTGCCGTTGCCTGGATTTGCAGGGCTTAGTAGCCGCCGCGACCACCGCCGCCGCCGTAGCCACCACCGCCAGAGCGATCGCCGCCGCCGTAGCCGCCACCACCGGAACGATCGCCACCGCCACCGCCACCGTAGCCGCCACCGCCGCCGAAGCCGCCGGTACGGGGAGGACGTGCCTCCATGGGACGGGCTTCGTTCACGGTAATGCTACGGCCGCCAAGAGACTGACCGTTCATGCCGGCGATTGCGGCTTGCGCTTCGGAATCGCTGCCCATTTCGACGAATCCAAAGCCTTTGGAGCGACCGGTGTCGCGCTCCATCATGACTTTAGCGCTGGTGACAGCGCCGAATTGACCAAAAGACTGTTGCAGATCTTCGTCACGCACCGTGTAAGGAAGGTTGCCGACGTAAAGTTTGTTGCCCATGAAGGGACTCCTCTAAAACAAAAAAACAAAAGCGATGGGGTCCCGAAAGCACAACAAATCTTGAACGTACCGCTGTAGCGCGCGAAACTTACCGATCACCTAACTTGTGCGAGTGTTTTGCTACCCGCACGTTTGGATTATGCGTCAGGAAACGCGGATCAATAATATTCCTTGGCTGTCAGCTATAAAGCTGCCTCCAGCTTGGCGTTCATGTGCGACCCGCCGATGACCGTGGAATGCCTCCGTTTGCAAGCGAACAGACCCTGGGCTGAACAGTACCCACCGTTAGAGATATGGCCTGGAACAAAGGAATTCGAATGACATGGCTGCCATGGATCCGACTGGTTTTATGCCTGCAGGCCGCCTCCGCTGCAAAGCAGAAATTCACGAGACCTATTTTTTTCCGACAAACCCCCCTTGCCAATCGGTACGCGTCTTTCATGACGTAGCCAGCCTATACGCCACTCGGCGTATTTCCCAATCCCCAGTGCTCTCCTAAAGTCACTCCATCGCGACGAAAAAGGCCTGTTTCCCCAGGCTCCACCCAGCGAGATGAAAACTTGTCAACCCCCCAGGAGAAGCACTCATGCAACGTCGATTCACCCTCAAGGCACTCACCGCTGCCGTCGCCCTCACCACGCTGTCTGCGCTGCCCGCCCATGCGGCTAACGACACCATCAAGGTCGGCATCCTGCACAGCCTGTCAGGCACCATGGCGATTTCCGAGACCGTGCTGAAAGACACGGTGCTGATGGCGATTGACGAGATCAATGCCAAGGGCGGCGTGATGGGCAAGAAGCTGGAGCCTGTCGTCGTCGATCCGGCTTCCAACT
>JBDSZF010000260.1:0-5794 GCA_039925285.1 Polaromonas sp. | reverse complement strand
CTGGCCGGCCTTGCCTGCACCACCGCACTTCATGCCCAGGCGGCCGACCCGAAAACCGACATGGCGGCAAAAGTCGTCCAGCTTCAGCAAGGACCCGAGCTTGACCGGCTGGTATCCCAACTCGCAGACAGCACGACCCGGGAGTTGATCGCCAACTGGAGCCCCAAACTGCAAGCGAACGTTCCCAAGGCCAACCAGCAAAAAGCCTCGGAAGCGCTGAATGCCGAACTCAAAAAATACGCTGAAGACACCAGCAAGCTGATTGGCAAGCAGGTCAGCAAAGTCAGCAACGACGTGCTGGTGCCGGCTTATGCAGAGCGGTTTTCGCTGGAAGAGTTGCAGCAGATCGCCACCTTCTTCGAGTCCCCTGTCATCAAGAAATACCAGGCCAATTCGCCTGAACTGGGTAACTTGTTCGTCCAGAAGCTGATCGATGCCTCGCGCGCCGATGTGCTCGCCCGCGCCAAGCAATTCGATGATGCAGCACTGAAAATTGTGGGCGCACCCAAGGCCAGCCAGCCGGCAAAGAAATGACCCGGCCCTTCAATTTCTCGGCCGGCCCGGCCAATTTGCCTGAAGAAGTTCTGCAGCAGGCCGCTGCAGAAATGCTGGACTGGCATGGCAGCGGCATGAGCGTCATGGAAATGAGCCATCGGGGCAAGGAGTTCATCTCGATTTACGAGCATGCCGAAGCTGACTTTCGCGAACTGATGGCGGTGCCGGAACACTTCAAGATCCTGTTCATGCAAGGCGGCGGACTGGCAGAAAACGCCATCGTGCCGATGAATATCTCGCGCGGTGGCTCGGCTGACTTTGTAGTGACCGGAAGCTGGAGTGACAAGTCGCAAAAGGAAGCGCGCAAATACTGTGATGTCCAGATTGCCGCCACCAATGAAAGCAGCGCGCACACCAGCCTGCCGCCGCCGGCAAGCTGGCAACTGCGGCAGGGTGCCAGCTATGTGCATGTCTGCACCAATGAAACCATTCACGGCGTCGAGTTTCACGAACTGCCGGACCTGAAGGCATTGGGCTGTGATGCACCGCTGGTGATTGATTTCTCGTCGCATGTAGCGTCCCGCCCGGTTGACTGGTCCAAAGTGGGCCTGGCTTTTGGCGGCGCGCAGAAAAACCTCGGCCCCGCCGGCGTGACGCTGGTAGTCGTGCGTGACGACTTGCTCGGCCATGCATTGCCGATCTGCCCAAGCGCCTTCAACTACAAAATGGTGGCCGACAGCGACTCGATGTACAACACGCCGCCAACCTACGCCATTTATATTGCCGGCCTGACCTTCCAGTGGCTCAAGCGGCAAAAAGAAGGCGAAGCAACCGGCATCGCCGCCATTGAAAAACACAACCTGGCCAAGGCACAACTGCTTTATGACGCCATCGACAATTCCGGCTTGTATGTGAACAACATCAGCAAGGACTGCCGTTCCCGCATGAACGTGCCGTTTTTGCTGCGTGATGAATCACGCAACGTGGCCTTCCTGGCTGGCGCCAAGGCGCGGGGCTTGTTGCAGCTCAAGGGCCACAAATCTGTCGGCGGCATGCGCGCCAGCATTTACAACGCCATGCCGCTGGCAGGTGTCCAAGCGCTGGTGAGCTATCTGCAAGAATTTGAACAAAAACACGCCTGACATGACTGCCAACCTCGCTGATTTGCGCGTCCAGATTGACGCGCTGGACAAAGAACTGCTGACTCTCCTGAACCGACGCGCACTGGTTGCCGAACAGGTGGGAGAAGTCAAGAAGCGCGAAGGAACCCCTTTTTTCCGGCCCGACCGGGTTGCCCAGGTCATTGAAAAGATCCAGCAGGCCAACATGGGGCCGCTTAAGAATGAACATGTGGCGGCCGTCTGGCGAGAAATCATGTCGGCCTGCCTGGCGCTTGAGTCACCGGTACGGGTGGCTTACCTGGGTCCGGCCGGCACTTTCAGCGAAGAAGCCGCTGTACGGTTTTTTGGCTCCAGCATTGAACATGTTCCGTGTACCAACTTTGATGAAGTGTTTCGTGCCGCCACGGCTGGCACCGCCGATTTTGGAGTTGTGCCGGTTGAAAACTCCACCGAAGGCGTCGTGTCACGCTCACTCGACCTGCTGCTGAACTCCCCGCTACACATCGTGGGCGAAGTCAGCCTGATGGTGCGGCACAACCTGCTGCGGCTGTCTGATTCACTGGACGGCATTGAAGCTGTGTTTGCGCACCCTCAAGCGCTGGCGCAGTGCCAGGGATGGCTGAGCACTCATTTGCCCCATGTTGAACGCCGTGCTGCATCGAGTAATGCAGAAGGTGCACGCCTGGCCACGACCAACCCGGCCTGGGCCGGTATCGCCAGCGACCGCGCAGCAACCCAGTTTGCACTGCACACGGCAGCGCACGCCATCCAGGACGATGCCTTTAACCGCACCCGATTTGCCGTGATCTGCCTGCCACAAACACTGCCCGCCCCGCCCGCTTCCGGCAAGGATTGCACCAGTCTCGTGGTTTCGGTGCCCAACCGTCCGGGGGCGGTGCATGACAT
The DNA here is from genome assembly GCA_039925285.1 of Polaromonas sp. Lineage (GTDB taxonomy): Bacteria > Pseudomonadota > Gammaproteobacteria > Burkholderiales > Burkholderiaceae_C > Polaromonas. The sequence continues at coordinate 3,272 of JBDSZF010000260.1, read as the reverse complement.
CCTGGTGCCACTGAAAACCCACGGAGTCTCCATGACCCGCTTTGAGTCGCGCCCGGCCCGTTCGGGCCAGTGGGAATACTATTTTTATATCGACCTGCAAGGCCATCCATCGCAAGACCATGTGAAGGCTGCGCTGGCTGATTTGCAGCAGCTTTGCGCTTTTTACAAAGTTCTTGGCACCTACCCGATCAGCGAATGATGCGCAAATCAAGGCTCGATAAAGCGACTCCAACCAATTCAGGTGCCCGTCATGTTTGAACAATTAGGACTCATTGGCTGTGGCCTGATGGGCAGTTCGTTTGCGCTGGCGCTCAAGCGTGCCGGTCTGGTCAAGCGCGTGGTCGGCTACAGCAAATCCCCTTCCACGACAGAACGCGCGCGCCAGATGGGGGTGATTGATGTGGAAGCGCCCTCTGCACTTTTGGCAGTCTCGGGCGCTGACATTGTCTTGCTGGCCATACCAGTGTCGGCCACCGAAGCCACCTTCAAGGCCATTCGTCATCTCGTCAGGCCCCAGACGCTGGTCATGGATGTGGGTTCGACGAAGCGTGATGTGGTGGATGCAGCGCGCCGTGTCCTGCGTGACCAGATTGGCTCTTTTGTTCCCTGCCACCCGATTACCGGCAAGGAGGTTTCTGGCGTCGAGCATGCCGACGTGGACCTCTACGCAGGCAAGCAGGTCATCATCACACCGATTGAGCGAACTTTCACCGCCCAGCTTCAAAAGGCGACAGAGGTCTGGGAAGCACTGGGCTGCCATGTGCTCCAGATGTCGCCGCAGGCGCATGATGCAGCCTATGCGGCTGTCAGCCACCTGCCTCACCTGATCGCTTTTGCCATGATCAACGGCATCATGTCCCAGGCGCATGGAGAGGACTATATGGCGCTGGCAGGACCGGGCTTTCGCGACTTCACCCGCATTGCGGCCAGCGATCCACAAATGTGGCGTGACATCCTGATTGCCAACCGCGAAGAGTTGCTGGCGCAGTCAAGAATTTTCCAGCAGACCCTGCAATCGTTTGAACAGCTGATCTCAAGCGGCAGCGGCGATGCACTCGAATCCCTGATCGGGCAAGCCAGTGGAACACGCGCCAACTGGCGCGTTTCCTCGCAAAAAACCAACAAATAAAGCACCCTTTCATGTACGACATCGAGTATCTGGACATCCCGCCACTGACCCGGGCGGGCGGCACGATTCGCCTGCCCGGCTCCAAGAGTATTTCCAACCGTGTCCTGTTGCTGGCCGCCCTGAGTCATGGACAAACCACCGTCCAGGACCTGCTGGCCTCTGACGACACGGCCGTGATGCTGGCGGCGCTGAAGCAGCTGGGCTGCACCGTTTCCCAAAATGGTGATACCGCCGTGATCGGCGGACTGGGAGGCCAGCTTATCGAGCGCAAAGCAACGCTTTTAATGGGCAATGCCGGCACAGCGATGCGGCCTTTGACGGCTGCACTGGCGCTGCTGGGCGGTGAGTTTGAACTGTCGGGCGTGCCGCGCATGCACGAAAGGCCGATTGGCGATCTGGTCGATGCCCTCAGGCAACTAGGTTGCGCCATAGACTACCTCGGCAATGAGGGATTCCCGCCTTTGCGCTTGCGCCCGGGCAAGTTAAACCTGGACCAGCCGATTCAGGTGCGCGGCGATGTTTCCAGCCAGTTCCTCACCGCCTTGCTGATGGCGCTGCCACTGGTGGCCCACCGCAATATCCGCATTGAAGTCGTGGGTGAGCTGATTTCACGGCCTTATATCGAGATCACGCTGAACCTGCTCAAGCGTTTCGGCATCCAGGTCGAGCGTGAAGGCTGGCAGCGTTTTACGATTCCTGCCGGCAGCCAGTACCAGTCGCCGGGCACCATCCATGTCGAAGGCGACGCCTCTTCTGCTAGCTATTTCATAGCGCTTGGCGCAATAGCAGAGATCGCTGAAGGCAAAAATGGCATAGAGATCATGGGTGTTGGCGCAGATTCCATCCAGGGAGACATCCGTTTTATCGAAGCTGCCCAAATGATGGGTGCGCAGATCGACAGCACACCGAACTCGCTGCGTATCTCGCGCGGCGCCTGGCCGCTCAAGGCGATTGAGCTGGACTGCAACCACATTCCCGACGCAGCCATGACGCTGGCCGTGATGGCGCTGTACGCTGACGGCACCACCGTGCTGCGCAACATCGCCAGCTGGCGCGTCAAGGAAACCGACCGCATTGCCGCCATGGCCTGCGAATTGAAAAAACTGGGCGCCACGGTGGAAGAAGGTCAGGATTACCTGACAATCACCCCGCCCAGTCAGGTGGGCGCCTGGAAACCCGCAGCCATTCACACCTACGACGACCACCGCATCGCCATGTGTTTTTCGCTGGCAGCCTTCAATCCGGCCGAATTGCCGGTCAGGATTCTGGACCCCAAGTGCGTGGCCAAGACCTTTCCCGATTATTTTGAAGCTTTTTTTGCGGTGACCGAAGCAAAGACCGAGCAGATCCCCGTGATTTGCGTGGATGGCCCGACGGCCTCCGGCAAGGGAACGCTGGCGGCGCTCACCGCGCATCGCCTGGGCTACCACTACCTTGATTCAGGCTCGCTGTACCGGCTGACCGCTTTTGCCGCCTCGCGTGCCGGCCTGTCGCTGGACGATGGCGAAGCGGTCGCCAAAATTGCACGCAGCTTGCCGGTCCGCTTCAAAGGCGACCGGATTTTCCTGGCCACCGAAGATGTTTCCGGGGCCATCCGTACCGAGGCCGCCGGCATGGCCGCTTCCCGCGTGTCGGCTCACCCCGAAGTCCGCAACGCCCTGCTGGATTTGCAGCGCAGTTTTCGGCAGTTGCCAGGCCTGGTCGCCGACGGCAGGGACATGGGCACCGTCGTGTTCCCCGACGCGATCCTCAAAATCTTCCTGACTGCAAGCGCCCTGCATCGCGCCGAACGCCGGTACAAGCAGTTGATTTCAAAGGGGAATACGACTACAATCGCCGCCATTCAACAGGATTTGGAAGCGCGCGACCAGCGAGACATGTCTCGTAAGGCCGCCCCGTTAAAACCTGCTGAAAATGCCAAGCTACTTGACAACTCTGATCTGACGATTGAAAAGTCCCTGGATCAGGTGATTGAATGGTGGCAAGGCACCCGGCCCTTCTGAACCCAGATGCGCATCCCTCTCATGGGCCGCAGGGTCACCAGGAATACTTAAGCAACCCGCGGTCTTTTGACTTAATTGACCGCAAAACCATACCAAACCGCCGCAAGCAGCTATAAAAACAATAGCAATTTCGCTATTGG
>JBDSZF010000259.1:0-7648 GCA_039925285.1 Polaromonas sp. | reverse complement strand
TCCACAAGCGTTTCGCCTTGAGCGACCAGGCCGGCAATCACCAGGCTGGCCGAGGCCCGCAGATCAGTGGCCATGACCGTCGCGCCCGAAAGTTTTTCAAGGCCTTCGATGACGGCCACCTTGCCTTCGATCTGGATTTTGGCGCCCAGGCGCGCCATCTCGTTGACATGCATGAAGCGGTTTTCAAAAATCGTCTCAGTCACCGTGCTGGTGCCTTGCGCAATCGCATTGAGCGCCATGAACTGGGCCTGCATGTCAGTCGGGAAACCCGGGTATTCGGTGGTGCGAAACGACTGGGCCTTCATGCGGCCGCTGGCCTGGATGCGGATGAAGCCATCGCCCGCAGTGATGACAGCGCCCGCTTCGCGCAGCTTTTCGATGACCGCATCGAGGTGGTCGGCACGGCCATGGTTCAGGACGACATCGCCGCCCGCCGCCGCGACGGCGCACAGAAAGGTGCCGGTTTCGATGCGGTCTGCCACCACCTGGTGGGTGCAGCCATGCAGGCGATCGACACCCTGAATCCGGATGCGGCGGGTGCCGTGGCCTTCGATCTTGGCGCCCATCTTGATGAGCATTTCGGCCAGGTCGCCAATCTCGGGCTCCTGCGCTGCGTTTTCGAGAATGGTTTCCCCTTCAGCCAGGGTGGCTGCCATCAGGAAGTTTTCAGTGCCGGTCACGGTGACCATGTCGGTCGTGATGTTGGCGCCTTTCAGCCGCTTCTGGCCTGCCGGCAACCTGGCCAGCATGTAGCCGTGCTCGACGGCAATTTCAGCGCCCATGGCCTGCAGGCCCTTGATGTGCTGGTCTACCGGGCGCGAGCCGATGGCGCAGCCGCCGGGCAGCGACACCGTGGCCTCGCCAAAGCGCGCCAGCAGCGGGCCCAGCGCCAATACCGAGGCGCGCATGGTCTTGACCAGCTCATAGGGCGCTTCCGGCGAACTCAGCGGGCCGGCATTGAGGCTGACCATGCCAGGAACGCTGGAACTGCGCTCGGCCTCAACCCCCATGTTGCGGATCAGCTTGAGCATGGTCGCCACGTCCTGCAGACCAGGCACATTGCGCAGCGTGACCGTGTCGGCAGTCAGCAGGGCCGCGCACAGTTCAGGCAATGCAGCATTTTTGGCGCCCGATATATCGACGGAGCCGGCCAGGGAATTGCCACCCCGGATGATGAGTTTGTCCATGTTCTTATTGCGCGCCGTTGGCAGCCCATTCAGCGGGCGTGTAGGTTTTCATTGAAAGTGCATGGACCTCGTCGGTCTGCATGCGCCCGCCCAGCGTGGCATAGACGCGCTGGTGGCGCTGGATCAGGCGCTGGCCTTCAAAAGCGCTGGACACGATGGTGGCGTACCAGTGCCGGCCGTCGCCGGACAGTTCGATATGGTCGCAGGGCAGGCCTGCGGCAATGATGGATTGAAGTTCTTCGCTGGTCATAGAATATTTTGAAAAAGAGTGCGCAGCGCCGGGCCGCCCCAGGCAAGCACAGCCCCCCTCGGGGGCAGCGCAGTACACGAAGTGACAAGCGTGGGGGCCATATGTTCAGTGCCTGATCTTATAGCCGGTGCGCAGCATGTTGACCGCCACGGCGCTGATGATGAGAAATGCCGCCAGCACCAGGCCCAGGCTGAGCCAGGGCGAGACGTCGCTGACGCCAAAAAAGCCGTAGCGAAAGCCGTCGATCATGTAGAAAAACGGGTTCAGGTGGCTGATCTTCTGCCAGAACGGCGGCAGCGAGTGGATGGAATAGAAAACGCCACTCAGAAAGGTCATCGGCATGATGATGAAGTTCTGGAATGTCGCCATCTGGTCGAACTTCTCGGCCCACAGGCCGGCAATCACGCCTAAAGCGCCCAGCATGGCCGAGCCCAGAACGGCAAACACCACGATCCAGAGCGGCGCCACGAAGCCGGGCTGGCCAAAAAACACCGTCACGGCAAACACACCGGTGCCCACCATCAGGCCGCGCACCACCGACGAGCCCACATAGGCAAAAAACCAGTGCCAGTGCGACAGCGGCGTGAGCAGCACAAACACCAGGCTGCCCATGATCTTGCTCTGGATCAGCGACGAAGAACTGTTGGCAAAGGAGTTCTGCAGCACACTCATCATCACCAGGCCAGGCACCAGGAAAGCGGTGTAATTCACCTTGCCATAGACCAGCGCCTGCCCCTGCAGCACATGGCCGAAGATCAGCATGTAGAGCACGGCCGTCAGCACCGGTGCGCCGACGGTCTGGAAGCCGACTTTCCAGAAACGCAGTACTTCTTTATAAAAAAGCGTTTGCCAGCCGGTCATGCTGCGGCTTCCGATGTGCCGGCCATGACTTCGAGAAACACGTCTTCGAGGTCAGCCTTGCGGATTTCGACATCTTCAGCGACCAGACCAGCCTCACGGACGGCGACCAGGTACTGCTCGATTTCACGCGCATTGTGGGCCGGAAACTGCACGATTCGCCCGGTGATGCGGGCCTGGTCGGCAAGATGCCTGGGCAGTTCGCTGTCAATCTTGAAACGCAGCACATTGCTGGAGGCAGCCTTGAGCAGCTCGGAGGTCTGGGCCAGCGCCACCACCCTGCCCTGCTTGAGCATGGCAATGCGGCTGCACAGGGCTTCGGCTTCTTCGAGGTAATGGGTGGTCAGCAGCACCGTGCTGCCCTGCCTGTTGAGCCTGGCAATGAACTGCCACAAGGTCTGGCGCAGCTCCACATCGACGCCGGCGGTCGGCTCGTCGAGCACGATGACCTGTGGCTTGTGCACCAGCGCCTGCGCCACCAGCACCCGGCGTTTCATGCCGCCCGAAAGCTGGCGCATGTTGGAATCGGCCTTGTCGGCCAGACCGAGATGGCTGAGCAGTTCGTCAATCCAGGCATCGTTGTTCTTGATGCCGAAATAGCCCGACTGGATACGCAAGGCTTCGCGCACCGTGAAGAAAGGGTCGAAGACAAGCTCCTGCGGCACGATGCCGAGCGTGCGTCTGGCGTTGGCGTAATCGCTCACCACATCGTGGCCATGCACCAGGACATGGCCGCTGCTGGCGCGCGACAGGCCGGCCAGAATGCTGATGAGCGAGGTCTTCCCGGCGCCGTTGGGACCGAGCAGGCCGAAAAATTCACCCTGCTGGATATCAAAGCTCACGTTGTCAAGAGCCCGGACCGCCGGTCCGGTTTGATTTCGCGTGGAGGGGTAGGTTTTGGAGACGGACTGGAATGAGATAGCTGGCATGAACCGACCATTTTAAGGGCTTGACGCTTGTTGCTCCGCCTAAGCGGTGGAAGGCCCCGCGCCGCGCACAAGGCGGCGCGTGAAACCGGTTCGCCTTCGGACTCAGGCAGCGGTAGAAGCCGTGGCAGGAATCAGCGCTTGAACGCCGTAAAGGCTGGCCAGCTGCTGCAGCCGCTCCGGGGCGCCGCGCACCGAAAAGACTTTGCCCGCTGCCAGCGCCTGGCGGCGGCACTCCAGCAAAACGGCCAGCGCCGAAGAGTCAAACTGCTGCAGCGCGCTGGCATCAGCCACCACCTCGCTCGACTGGGACTGCACGGCCTGCGGCAGGCCACAGGCAAACGCGGCCGAGGCGGCATGCGTCAGAACAGGGGGAAGTGTCAGCACAAAAAATCCTGCTCAGGACTTCTGGCCGCTGGCGTTGGATCTGTTGCGCTGGGAAAGGGCCGTAATCAGGCCGTCCACCCCTTTGGCATTGATTTCCTGCGCAAACTGGGTACGGTAGGTTTCCACCATCCAGATGCCCAGCACGTTGAGGTCATAAATCTTCCAGCCTGTGGCCGTTTTTTCCATGCGGTAGTCGAGCTGAACCGGGTTGCCGCGGCCAATCACTTCCGTGCGCACCACCACCTCGGTGTCCGTTGGCGCTGCGCGCAAGGGCTTGACATTGAGGCGCTGGTCATTGACCTGCGACAGCGCGCCGGAGTAGGTGCGGATCAGCAGTGCCTTGAATTCTTCCTGCAGGCGCTGCTTTTGCTCGGGCGTCGCCTGGCGCCAGGGGCGTCCCACGACGGAAGCGGTCATGCGTGTGAAGTTCACATGAGGCATGAGCTGGCTGTCCACCAGCCCAAGCACCTTGCGCATGTCGCCAGCCTGAATATCCTTGTCGGCCCTGATGGCGTCCAGCACTTCGGCGGAAACACGCTTGATCATCGCGTCAGGGGCTTCTTCGGCAGCACGGACAAAAGGCGCCGTTGTCAGCAATACCAGGCTCAGCGAGGCGCCCAGTAAACGGCCAAGGGTTCTACGTTTCATGATTTTTTCTTTCGACTTTCGATGACAGACCACCTGTTCAGGCAGCGGCACAGCGCGCGTATTTTGCGCATCTCGCCGGGCACACAAGTGGTTCGGATGTTATTTTGCAGAATGGTTTCGCGTCAGGTGATGAAGTTTTACGAGCATCTTGTAAAGATTGTTGACACGCGTCACTTGCTGGAGGGAACAGATGCTGCTGGCTGCTGGGCGCCGGACGCTGCGTCTTCGGGCAGGTCGAAACGCTTTCGGGCTGGCCGACACCATGGCCATTGGCGCGCCGGTGGCGCTGCAGGTAGATATCTCGCGTAAAGCTGTATTTATCCAGCGAAGCCTGCTCCAGCAAATCACCGGCGGCCAGAAAATCCGCGCGCGTGTCCACCAGGCGAAGCGTCACCAGCGAATTGCGTACCGGCACGCGGTCCACACCCTGGGAGACAAGATCGCCCTGCATGTCCACCAGCGTGCCGACGGAGTCCCGCACGGTGGAGGGGCCCAGCACGGGCAACACCAGGTAGGGGCCCGATGCCACGCCCCAATGCGTCAGGGTTCTGCCGAAATCTTCGCTTTGCTTGGGGATATTCAGGTCGCTGGCCACATCAAAAATACCGCCAAGCCCCCACAAGGTGTTGGTCGTGACGCGAAAAAAGCTGTTGGCCGCAGCTTCGCCCTTGAACTGCAGCGCGTTGTTGACCACCGACCAGAGATCTGAAATGTTGCCGAAAAAGTTGCTGACACCGGTGCGCACCATCGCAGGCGTGACGTCCCGGTAAGCCGTTGCCACCGGCTTGACGATGGCCCGGTCCAGTCCATCGTTGAACTTGAAGACCGTCCGGTTCAAGGGCTCGAGCGGATCGGCCGGATTGGCATTGGGTCCGCTGGCGCAGCCCTGCGCAAGCGCCAGCACCAGGCTGAGCGAAGCCCATCCCAGGATTTTTTTTGTCGTGTGTTGTGTCGTCATTTTTTTTCGGCTGCCGTTGAAGGGGATGCAGAACCTGTAGCATCACTGCTTTTCGCCGCGTTACTGAACAAAAACTGGCCAATCAAATTTTCAAGCACCACGGCCGATTGCGTGTTCGTGATGGTGTCACCTGCCGCAAACTTGTTGTCGGCAAAGCCCGCCTGAATGCCGATGTACTGCTCGCCGAGCAAGCCGCTGGTCAGAATCTTCAGCGCACTGTCCTTGGGAAAGGAAAAACGATCTTCCATGGCCAGCGTGACGCGCGCCTGAAAGGTCGTGTCGTCAAACGTGATGCTGTCCACGCGGCCCACCACCACGCCGCTGCTGCGCACCGCCGCCTTGGGCTTGAGGCCCCCGATATTGTCAAACTTGGCGCTAAGCCGGTAAGTGGACTGAAAACTCAGCGTCAGCAAATTGGCCGCCTGCAGCGCCAGAAACAAGATGGCCGCAGCCCCGGCCAGAACAAACAAACCCACCCATACATCATTCTTTGAGCGTTGCACAACACTCTCCTTAAGTAGTAAACATCATCGCGGTCAGGATGAAATCCAGACCCAGAACCGCCAAAGAGGCGACCACCACCGTGCGGGTGGTGGCGCTGGCCACCCCTTCCGGCGTGGCTTGCGCCTCAAAACCCTGCAGCAAGGCAATGAACGTCACGGTAAAGCCGAACACGATGCTCTTGATGATGCCGTTGCCGACATCCTTCCAGACATCGACACCGCCCTGGATCTGGCTCCAGAACGAACCGGCATCCACGCCGATCATGACCACGCCGACCACCCAGCCGCCAATGATGCCCATGGCGCTGAACACCGCGGCCAGCAGCGGCATGGTGATCACACCCGCCCAGAAACGCGGCGCCAGAATGCGCTTGACCGGATCAACGGCCATCATTTCCATCACGCTGATCTGCTCGCCGGCCTTCATGAGGCCGATCTCGGCCGTCAGCGAGGTGCCGGCCCGGCCCGCGAACAGCAACGCCGTCACCACCGGACCGAGCTCGCGCACCAGCGTCAGCGTGACCAGCAAGCCGAGCGAGTCAGACGAGCCAAAGCGCTGCAGCGTGTAGTAGCCCTGCAGTCCAAAAACAAAACCGACAAACAGGCCGGACACCGCAATGATGACCAGCGAGTAATTGCCCAGGAAGTGAATCTGGTCGCGCACCAGGCCAAAGCGCTTGAAACTGGTGAACAACGTGGTCAGCAGCCGCATGAACAAGCGCGTCCCCTGGCCCAAATTGGCCAGCCAGCCGCGCGTGGCGAAACCGACATCCGAGGGTTTGTACCAACTCATGCCGAAGCTCCGGATTTCCGGGACCCGAACGGCAATGCAGGACCGAAGTCCTCCTCGACCGTCACCCCCGGATAGTCAAACCGGACCGGGCCGTCCGGCAAGGCATTGACATACTGGTACACCAGCGGGTCGGTGCTTTGGCGCACCTCGTCGGGGGTGCCCTCGGTAGCGACCTTGCCGTTGGCCAGAATGATCACATGGTCGGCAATGGAAAGCGTCTGCTCCAGTTCGTGCGAGACAAAAATGCTGGTCAGTCCCATGCTGTCATTGAGGTGACGAATCAGGCGCGCAGCCGTTCCCAGCGAGATCGGGTCAAGCCCCGAAAAGGGCTCGTCGTACATCACCAGTTCGGGGTCCAGCGCAATCGCGCGCGCCAGCGCAATGCGCCGCGCCATGCCGCCCGACACTTCGCTCGGCATCAGGTCACGCGCGCCGCGCAGGCCCACGGCATTGAGCTTCATCAGCACGATGTCGCGAATCAGCGCTTCGGGCAGGTCGGTATGCTCGCGCAGCGGAAAGGCGACGTTTTCAAACACGCTCAGGTCAGCAAACAGCGCGCCAAACTGGAACAGCATGCCCATGTGCCGCCGCGCTGCATAAAGCTGCTTCTGGTTCATCGGGGTGACGTCCTGACCATCGAACAGCAGTTCGCCCGACTGGGCGCGGTTCTGGCCGCCAATCAAGCGAAGTATGGTCGTCTTTCCGCCACCGGAGGCGCCCAGCAGGGCTGTGACCTTGCCTCTGGGGAGCGACAGCGAAATATCGTCCAGAATGACGCGTTCGCCATACCCAAAGGTCAGGTGACGCAACTCTACAAGGGATTTATTGGAAGATGAGGCCATAAAAAAGCAAAAGCCGGACATTCCGGCTTCTGGATCATAAGGGATTACGCTAATCAGCGTGGCAGGTCGCTATAGCCCATCAGGAACTCGTCGACCGACCGTGCAGCCTGACGGCCTTCGCGAATCGCCCACACCACCAGGCTCTGGCCGCGCCGGATGTCGCCCGCGGCAAACACCTTGGGCACGTTGGTGGCATAGCCGCCGATGAAGTCGGTGCCGGCCCGGGCATTGCCGCGGCCGTCCTTCTCGACGCCGAACTGCTCCAGCACCGACGCCACCGGCGAGACAAAGCCCAT
>JBDSZF010000258.1:0-8287 GCA_039925285.1 Polaromonas sp. | reverse complement strand
TCCGGGTTGATGTTGATGTACTTGGCGATCACGGCGACCAGGTCGCGCTGCAGCGCAGGCAGGTAGTCGGGCTTGTGGCTGCGGTCGGTGCGCTCATGCGCCAGGATGATCTGCAGCCGTTCTTTGGCAACGCTGGCGGTTTTCTTCTTTTCGCCGAGCAGGAAGGAGAGAAAGGAAGCCATGTCTTTTACCGCCCTCCGAACACGCGTTTGAAGAAGCCCTGCTTCGGCGCTTCGGTGAAGCGCATGGGCTTTTCCTCGCCCAGGAAACGGGCGATGACGTCTTTGTAGGCTTCGGACACATCGCTGCCTTCCATGTGCACGGCGGGCACACCCTGGTTCGATGCCTGCAGCACCGACTCGGACTCGGGGATGACCCCGATCAGCTTGATGCGCAGGATGTCCTGGATGTCTTCGAGCGACAGCATCTGGCCCTGGTCAACCCGGCTGGGGTTGTAGCGGGTGATGAGCAGGTGTTCCCTGATTGGCTCGCCGCCGTCGATGGCGCGCTGGGTCTTGCTTGAAAGCATGCCCAGAATCCGGTCGGAGTCGCGCACCGAGGAGACTTCCGGGTTGGTCACCACGAGTGCTTCGTCAGCAAAATGCATCGCCATCAGCGCGCCGGCTTCAATGCCGGCGGGCGAGTCGCAGATGATGTATTCGAAGCCCATCGCGGCCAGGTCATCGAGGACTTTTTTGACGCCCTCAATGTTGAGCGCATCCTTGTCTCGGGTTTGCGAGGCGGCCAGCACGAAGAGTTCGGGGCACTGCTTGTCCTTGATGAGGGCCTGGTTGAGCGTGGCTTCACCCTGGATGACGTTGATCAGGTCATAGACCACGCGGCGCTCGCAGCCCATGATCAGGTCCAGGTTGCGCAGGCCCACGTCAAAGTCGATCACGGCGGTTTTATGGCCGCGCAAGGCCAGGCCGGTTGCAAAGCTGGCACTGGTGGTGGTTTTGCCGACGCCGCCTTTGCCGGAGGTGACCACAATGATTTTTGCCATTCGAAAAAGTCCTTTTGAAATCGGTAAGAAGTTGTATCAATCAGGTCGGCCAGGGCAAGTGCATCGATCATGCATCAAATCACAGCCAATATGTAAGCAAATGCGCATGAACACCGGACGCCAGGCTAAAAACAGGCCTCGCAGCGGACCCAGTGCAGTGCGCAAAGTCATGAATGCAGGGGCCATCGGCATCATTGCATTGCATTCATCACCAGCTTTTCACCGTCGGGACCATCCACCAGCCGCACCTGCGTCGGCCGGCCTGCCACCTCGGGCGGCAGCGGATGTTCACTGGTGCGGTAGATGCCGGCAATCGACAGCAGTTCGGCCTCCAGTGCCAGTGCAAAGATGCGCGCCTCGGTGTTGCCGCGCGCACCGGCAATGGCCCGGCCGCGCAGCGGTGCATAGACATGGATGTGGCCGTCGGCAATGACCTCGGCGCCGGCATTGACCATGGCGAGCACCACCAGGTCGCGTCCGCGGGCATACACCTGCTGGCCCGAACGCAAGGGCTTGTCTATGACCAGCGCGCCCAGCGGTGCGGCATGGATCTGCGGCTGCTGCTGATGCTGTTGCGTGGGCTGTTCGGCAGACGCGGGGGCTGGCCGGGGCGTCAGCAGGTGGGCGTCGGGCGCCGGCAGCAGGCCGGCTTGCCGGGCGGCGGCCATTTGCGCCGGGTTGCCGCCCTTGATGGCAATCGGCAGCAACTGGTAACTGCCCAGCAGAGCGATCAGTGCCGGGAAATCAATTTTCCCGCCATTCGCCTGATCTGCAGCCTGAAGCGGCGACAGGTCAATGATCAGCGCATCCTGGTCAAAAAAATCAGGAATGTCGCCGAAGCGCAGCGTCAGTTCGCGCGCGACGGCCGCCAGGTCGCAGGACTTGAGCAGCAGGGCCACCAGCGGGAAATTGGCGCTTTTGATTTCAAACGTGATCGGTGTGGCAACAGTCATGAGCGGGCAGGGCTTGGTGAACTAAAGGAAGAAGACCCCAATGGGGCGGCAAAGCCCATGCTGGCTGGATAAGCGAGGGTAGCGCAAGAAAAGCAGCACCTGCAGACCTGCAGAGCGGTATTTGTGAGCGTATGAAACGCTGTCAGGCGACGGGCCCACCCAGGGGGAAGGGGCAAGCTGTCAGGACGCTGACTCAGCGCTTGAACAGCGTCGGGCATTGAATGCATGCAGAGTGCGCCCTATCTAGAAACGTTGAGAACAAAAAAGATCATTATCCCGGAACTTGATGAATTGATTAACGCTGCCTGGGCGGAGCGCCATGCCGGCATCGGCATGATGCCGGGCTTGGTGACATTTCCTGCGCGCTGGCTTTTGCCGGGTGGAATTTTGATCATGCCGCCCGATGGCCCATCTTTTTGGCCCTGGCCTCCATGACCAGGTAAATCACGGCAGCAATCAGCAAGGGGATGAGGTAATAGACCAAGCGATAGGCGAGCAGCCCGGCCAGCAGTTCATGCCGTGGCATGCGGTGCGACAGCAGCGCCACGAACACGGCTTCCAGCACGCCCAGGTTGCCGGGAATATGGGTCATCACGCCGGCAATCGCAGCCAGCAGCAGCACGCCGGTCACGGTAAAAAAATCGATGCGCTGCAGCAGCAGGACAAATAAAATGCCCGACATCAGCAGCCAGTTGCCCGCGCCCATGGCCATCTGCAGGCCTGCCAGCCGCAGCGAAGGCAGCTCAATTTCATGGCCGCGCAGACGCAGCGTGCGCTGGCGTGAAAAAGCGCAGGCGCCCAGATAGGCGAGGGCCATCGCCAGCAGGACAAAACCGGCCAGGCGCAACTGTGAAGCGTCGATTTTCCAGTTGGCCGGCAAGGCGGTCGGCTGCAGGCTGAACAGCAGCCCGGCCAGCAGCAGATAGCCCATCCAGTTGGCCAGCATGCTGAAGGACATGACGCGCGTGATGGTGCCCAGCGCCAGCCCCAGCCGTGAATACAGCCGCAAGCGAAAGGCAACGCCGCCGACCACCGAGCCGAGGTTGAGGTTGAAGGCATAGCTGACGAAGGTGATCGTCATCACGCTCAGCGTGCCAAGCTTGTGGCCGCTGTAATGCCGGCCCAGCAGGTCAAAGCAGCTGTAGAGCAAAAAGCTGGCGGTGGCCAGCGCCACAGCGCCCCAGGATGCCGTCAGCGGGTAGCTCTTCAGCGAGGACAGCACCATGGCCCATTCGATGGTGCGCGCCTGCGACACCAGCAGGTAGCCGACCAGCACGAAAAACACGGTGCTCACGCCGCGCTTGAGCCAGGACCACCAGGGGCTGTCGGTCATCGGCGGCTCACACCGGCTCGGCCTGGCTGACGCGATCGGCAGCCGCGCTTTGCACATCGGTGCCTGGTGCGCCAGCCAGTAGGACGCGCGGCGTGTGCGCAGGCAGCCAGCCGGCCCAGGCCGGATAGCGGCTGAGCAGGTGGAAAACAAAAAAACTGCGTATCACGCACCACCAGCTGGACTCGACCAGATCGCCCGGCATGATCTGCTTGCAGTTGTGCTCAATCAGGTGCTCCAGCCGCGCGCTCAGATGCTGGTTGAAAGCGCGGTCCTTGATGATGACATTGGCTTCCAGGTTCAGCGACAGGCTGAGCGGGTCCAGGTTGCTGGAACCGACGGTGGACCATTCGTCGTCGGACACTGCCACCTTGCCATGCAGCGGCCGCTCGCAGTATTCATAAATATGCACGCCGGCCGACAGCAGGTGGTGGTACAGCATGCTGGCAGCGATCTTGACAATCGCCATGTCGGGCTCGCCCTGCAGGATCAGCCGCACATCGACGCCGCGCCGGGCAGCCTTGTGCATTTCCTTGAGCAGCCGGTAGCCAGGGAAGAAGTAGGCGTTGGCAATCACCACGCGCTGCCTGGCCGCGCGGATGGCGATGCGGTAATGCCGCTCGATGTCAGTGGTGTGCTGGCGGTTGTCGCGGGTGACAAAAATGGCGGCGGCGTCGCCCGCTGGCGCGGGAGCGGTGCGCCAGCTTTGCGCCAGCCTGTGCGCACGATCAGACAGCCGCTCGCGCAGACGGCCAGCCAGGGTTTTTGACGCATTGCGCTGCCCCTCTGCCAGGGCGTCGAGCACAAACTCGTGAATCAGCGCGACGATGGGGCCAACGACCTCTACCGCATAGTCCTGCTTGGCCTGCGGGCCGTAGTCGGCCAGGTGGTCGGCCGAATAGTTGATGCCGCCGACAAAAGCCCGCTGGCCATCGACCACCACGATCTTGCGGTGCATGCGGCGGAACACATTGGTGCGCCAGCCCCAGAGCCGGGGGGCAGGATCAAACACATGAATCCGCACGCCAGCCCGTGTCAGGGCAGAGATGAATTCGGGCGACAGGTCGGGCGAGCCGAAACCGTCGATGGTGATGTCAATCTGCACGCCGCGCGAAGCGGCCTCAAGCAGCACCGCATGCAGCGCCAGGCCGACCTTGTCTTCAAAAAGGATGAAGGTTTCCAGCACCACCTCGCGCCGGGCCGCCGCAATCGACTCAAAAACGCGCGGGAAGAAGGCCTCGCCGTTTTCCAGCAGGCTGAACTGGTTGCCGCTGACCCAGCGCGTCATGCCGTCCCCGCAAGGATCACCGGGCGGTCAGTCAATGGGGAAACGATGCGGCGCCCGTCCATGCCAGCTGCGGCTTTACAGCCGTATTTCCGCCGCCAGCGGCGCATGGTCGGACAGGTGCGACCACGGGTGGCTGGGCAGCACGATAGGCGAATGGCCGACCGCATTGCGCACATAAATCCGGTCCAGCTGCAGCAGCGGCAGGCGGGCCGGAAAGGTTCGCGCCGCATGGCCATGGGCCTGCACAAAGACTTCATGCATATTCGCGCCCTTTGCCATCTGGGCATGGGCACGGCGGCGCCAGTCATTGAAGTCGCCGGCCACCACCACCGGTGAACGCGCAGGAATTTCCTTGCGCACCATATCGCACAGCAGCTTCATCTGCTGGGTGCGGTGCGTTTCGACCAGTCCCAGGTGCACGCAGATGGCGTGGACATTGCGGCTCTGTCCGGGCACCTGCAATTCGCAGTGCAGCATGCCGCGCCGCTCGGGGCCGCTGATGGAAATGTCGCGGTTTTCAAACTTGACGATCGGGAACTTGGACAGCACCGCATTGCCGTGGTGGCCGTGGGTATAGACCGCATTGCGGCCATAGGCAAACTGCTCCCAGATGCTGTCGGCCAGGTATTCGTAATGCGGCTCCTCGGGGTAGTTGTCGAACTTTTCCGGGTGCTTGAGGTGGCTGCCGGCGACCTCCTGCAGAAACACCACATCGGCGCCCACCGTGCGCACCGCGTCGCGCAACTCGGACAGGATGAACTTGCGGTTGAAAAAGGTAAAGCCCTTGTGGATATTGACCGTCAGCACCTTGAAGGCGCACGGTGTATCCGCCTCTGGCTCGATAGGGTCAACAGGCCTGCCAGCCCTGGCGGGCCTGGAATGCGCGGAAAGGGGGGATGGGTCGGGAATGAAGGGCTGCATAGAAAGTGAAAATCAGAAAAGGCATGAAAAGCCCATGAACGATTGTTGGTCTGCAGGGGCTCGGTAACTGTAGGACAGTAACTTATTTAGAGTCCGTCGGCCTTCGCCGGTTCACAAAGCCGGCTTGCCGCCTGACGCCAGGCGGCCCGCAAGGACACACTGGATGTTCTGATGCGCTGGGCATGACAGGCTCAAAAAAAACCTGCACCGACAAACGCAGGAAGCGTTTGTCGGTGCAGGTTTTACAGGCCCAGCGTTGGGGGCCATTCAGGCCGCGTCAGCCTTTGTGGTGCATCCCGCCCTGGTGGTGGCCACGGCCCGGGTGCGAGTCCATGTTCCTGTGCTCGGCATCAAAGATTTTTTGCTGCTCCGGGCTCAGGATCGCGTAAAAGGCCTTGGTGGCCTCGCCGCGCTGGTCCATCGCCGCCGTCATCTCGGCCATGCGCTGGGCACGCATTGCGCGCATTTTGTCGATGCGCTCGGGCGTGGTCAGCTTGTCGAGCTCGGCGCGCTGCTCAGGCGAAAAACGCTGGCCCATCATGCGCGCAGGCGGCTGCATGGCTGCGGTGAAGCGGGTCCAGGCGCTTTCCTGCGAAGCCGTGATCTTCAGTTTGGCTTTCATTTCAGCCTGGCGCTCGGCGATCCAGGCCTGCATTTGGGCCGGGTCATGGCGCCCCATCCCGGGCTCGCCACGGTGCGGCCTGGCGTTTTGGGCTGCCGTCGCTGACGTGCCGGGGTTCAGGGCCGCCGGGGACGCATCGGTGTTCTGCGCCATGACGCTGCCAGCGGTGGCCAGCAGGCCGGCCAGGATGAGGCCGTTCAGGGATTTGAGTGCGAATTTCATGGAAACTTCCTTTGGGTGAGTAGAAGCCTGATACCAGGAACTGGCGACAGGCTGGACTCCAGTGTGGCGCGCCTGTGTATAGGGGCCATTGCCGGGCGGTGATGCTTTGTAAAGCTGGGTGAATGTGGCGCAGCCTGAAATCGCACCAAGGCATGAACAGCCGGTGCGTGCGGTATGCTTTTGGTTTCAAGATGCAACAGGAAGCTGGTTTGTCATGAGTTTTTTGTCAGAACTGAAAAGCCGGGCCCACGCGCTGCAAGGCCTGCAGCAGGGCGCGCAGCATGATCTCGATGTCCACCTCCAGGCCTGCGAAGTGGCGTGCCGGCTGGCGCTGATGTATTTGCAGGACCTGTGTACCCAGCTCAACGTCATCCAGCCGCCTGCAGCAGGCACTTACAGCCTGGACGGCAAGACGCAGTTTGCGGCACTGGTGCAGCTCAATTTCCGTTGCGATGCGCGCCGGAAAATGCTGCGCAATAAGGAAGTGTTCGACTACATCGGCGTTGGCTGGGACTTGCTGCCCGGCACCGGCCAGGTGAGCACCCGCACGGTCACCGTGAATTTCCCGCCCGACCTGGAGCGTGTGACGCAGCGCCTGTCCCTCGGGCAGATCCAGCATGAACGCAAGGACCAGCGCCATCCCGAGACCAACAAGCTGGTGGCCTACGTGTTTGACTGCCAGACCAAATCGCGCGCCTTCATCACGGTGACGCCGGACCATGACGGCGGCCGCATTGCCTTTCGTGTGAGCAATGTGGGGGGCTTCGGCGTTTTCAACAGTGTTTATCCGGCAGCGCAGGTCACGCAGGCACTGATGGACGAGCTGGCGAAAAAGCTGCTTGGCCAGCCCAGCCGCTTCGGCTGACACGGCAGCCGGTTACAAACGCGGCCTTGCCCGCCGGCCGCTTGTGTGTTTACAATCGCCGCAGCTTGTCGGGGTGTCCGGGATGTTCACATCCGGGGCTGAGATCGCAAAAATGCGAGACCCGCTGAACCTGATCGGGATCATGCCCGCGTAGGAAACAAGGCACTTTGGCTCCGGTACTCCGTCATCTTCTCCTCAAGAGATTTTTACGGCGACATCTCCGGCTCCCCAGGCAGGCAAACCACCTTTTCTGGAGACAGCCATGGCCAAAACATCTCTTACCGTCGATACCGCCGACCTCACCAGTCGCATCACGCGCACGCCTTTTCCCGGCTCCCGCAAGATTTATATCCAGGGTTCGCGCCCCGACATCCGCGTGCCGTTTCGCGAGGTCACGCTGACCGACACGCTGGTGGCCGAAGGCCATGAAACCCGTCGCGAGGCCAATCCGCCGCTGCGCCTGTTCGACTCGTCCGGCGTGTACACCGACCCAGCGGCGGCCATCGATATCACGCGCGGCCTGGCGCCCTTGCGCGGCGCCTGGATCAACGAGCGCGCAGATACGGAAGTTCTGCCCGGCATCAGCAGCGCCTATGGCCGCGAGCGCCTGAACGACCCGGCGCTGGCCGCGCTGCGCATGGCCCACGCGCCTGTGCCGCGCCGCGCCAAGCCAGGCGCCAACGTCTCGCAGATGCACTATGCCCGCAAGGGCATCATCACGCCGGAGATGGAATACATCGCCATCCGCGAAAACCTGGTGCGCGCCCAGCTGGCCGAACGCCTGGCGACCGAGCGCGTGCCCAAGACCGGCCATTCCTTCGGCGCATCGATTCCCCAGGACATCACTGCTGAATTCGTTCGCGATGAAGTGGCGCGCGGCCGCGCCGTGATCCCGAACAACATCAACCACCCCGAAACCGAGCCGATGATCATCGGCCGCAACTTCCTGATCAAGGTCAACGCCAACATCGGCAACTCGGCCGTCACGTCGAGCATCGAGGAAGAAGTGGACAAGCTGGCCTGGTCGATCCGCTGGGGCGCCGACACCGTGATGGACCTCTCGACCGGCGAGAACATCCACGA
>JBDSZF010000257.1:0-2878 GCA_039925285.1 Polaromonas sp. | reverse complement strand
GTCCAGTCCAGAAATTCAGCCTCGGGGCCGGAGTCGAAGTTGTAGCCTTCGTAGTGAAAACTGGTTTGCAGCGCCAGCGCGGCGTCGGCTGTGTCCTGGGCTGTTTTGTAGAGGGCTTCGCGCTTTTTCTCGAAGCTGATGCGGGCGGTGTAAACGGGCTGGCCGTTGACTTCGCTGCGCTCGAACCCTTCGGCCTTGACCAGCGCCACGGCCACTTCGATGTCGTCCCAGGTTTCTTCGTAGTGCGAGCGTTGGGTTTCCAGTTGGCGGGCCAGTTCGTCGATGTGGTGCTCTGGAATTTGTAGCTGCTCGGGCATGTTCTGCATGCGCTGGTGGCCATTTTCATGCTCAATATTGTCGCCATACGTGCGGCGCAGCGCCGTCAGCAGTTCCGCCATCGGCAGGTGGTAACTGGCCGCCAGCCGGGCGGCAACGGTGTAAATGTCCAGCGTGGGCGTGAAGGGCTCCAGCAGCACATCGCCCGCGTCGAGCCGCTGCAGGCGCGTGTCGCCGCCGGCGCTGAGCACCGGGCTCCAGGTTTGCACCACCGGGCCAAGGGGCGCGGCCACGTCGGGCACGCTGAAGACCAGCGGCGCATTGCTGGCGGCGCCTTGCTTGCGCGCAATGCGCAGCACGCGTTTTTTGATCAAGAGCGGCGGCAGGTGTGGCTTGTGCAGCTGAATGGTTTTTTCGACCCGCTCGGCGTGCTGCCCATCGAGCGCCTTCAGGCTGGTGCCGTAGGTTTCGGTGAGCTGGTCTTCCAGCGTTTTCTTGTTGCTGGCGGTCAGGTAAACGCGGGCGGCCTGGGTGTTGCCGGGAACCTGGCGCAGGCAGCGGGTGGCGGCTTGCAGCACAAAGTTGTTGCTCTGGCCCAGCTTGCGCACCAGCGCGCAGGCAAACAGGCTGGGGCAGTTCCAGCCTTCGGTGCCCATGTTGACGAGCAGCAGAACGCGGTGCGGGGCGGCGGGGTCGCGCGCAACCGATTCAAAAGCGCGGCGCGTGGCGTCGCTGGATTTGTTGTCCACGGCCAGCAAGGTGCCGGGGTCAATGCCGTGGGCCAGCAGGGCGGACTCGATGGCGGGGCGCAGTTCGTCACGCGCTTCCAGGTTGGGAAAGTACAGCGCCAGGCGGGCCGGCGCGCCATTGGGCAGGGTGACGCGCCAGTAGGCCTGTACAAAATCGTCGATGACGCTTTGCACCATCTGATTCGCTTCGCCGTCGCCCAGCTCCAGCACCTTGATGCCGCCGGCCAGCTCTTTCAGCACGCCGTCGGCAATGCCTTCGCCCAGGCCGTACCAGACCACCACGTCGCGCAGCGGCTGGCGCTCAAAGTAGGGCGTGCCGGTGGCGTTTATGGTGACGATGAGGTTGGTCTCCTGCGCCAGGTAGTCGATGGTTCGGCGCACTTTCTTGATGCCGTCGTCCTTGAAAACCGGCTCGCCGGTTTCCTTGTCTTTTTCCCATTTGCCGAGCAGCTTTTGGCCGTAGGTGTGGTGCGCTTCGTCCGAAAAAACGGCCAGGTGCGGCAGCGAGGCAATGGCCTGCAGGCGCAAGTTGGCCAGCGCTGTGGCTTCTTCGTCCCTGGTGCCTGCAAACAGGCGCCCTGTGCCACCAGCGCGCACGGCGGGTTTCTGGATGCGGATTTTTTCGGTGTTGGTGACGATGACGTTGAAGCTGCTGCCCAGGGTGATGGGAATGGTCTTGTCGCCGTCGCGCGTGAAGGTGAGCTTGAGACTGGCGGCAAAGGGCTGGTGCAGGCGGGCGGGCAGCAGGCGCTCAAACGGAATGTCGGCCAGCTCGCGCAGCGCGCTGAGGATGGTTTTGCCGGGCGCAAAGATCAGTGCGTTTTGCACGAAGGGGCCGTCGGGGTATTCCTGCGCCATGGCGAATTCAGTGGCGACGATGGCGCCCATCAGGATGGTTTTGCCCGCGCCCATGGCCAGCGCCAGGATGTAGCTGGGGTAATCCAGTGCAAAGGTTTCGCGCAGGGATTCGAGGCTGTGCTTTTTGACAAAGGCATTGTCGGTTTTGATGCGTTCGATGACGGCTTCAAAGCCGTCGTCGGCAATCAGGTCCACGATCTCGCGCGATGTCAGGCCCATGGCTTCGCGCCGGTCTTTGGGCTTGGGGAAGAGCTGGGCGTATAGGTCGGGGATGCGCGGCGTGTTCAGCACCAAGCGCAGATACCAGTAGGTTTCCAGCGCGCGGAACTGGGCACGCCGCAGGTAGCGCAGCTGGCCGGTGGCTGCGTCTTCCAGTGCGAAATCCAGGATTTCGCGGATCGCGCTGAAGTCCGGGCCGTCCGGGCAGACATAACGCGCTTCGCGCCAGGCGTCCACACGCCCGGCCAAGGCTTGAAACAGATGATTCATGGGTTTGTTTTTTTTCAGCAAGTTGCCGGCACAGCGTTGCCAGCGGCACGGCCAGTATGTCGTTACTCAGCGGGAAGGATTCATTTCCGGGGTACACCACTCGTTTGCGCACTGGCAGCAGGTCATTCGCCAGACGCCATTTTTTTTCGTAAACGAACTGCAGCGATTTTCCCGATCGACTTCCCGCTTGGTCAGCGCTGCCAAAGCCCCCATACCAACCTTCCCCCAAAGGCGGGAGCAATTCAGACTCGGGGCCATGGGGGCACTCAATGACCTGATTCCTTGCAGATTTTTGAATAAAAAGGCTTCCTGCGCACGCTGGACGAGCGCAGGAAGCTATCTAAAAAATAGCATCCAAGCCCGCCGGCCTCAAATCTCCAGGTTGTCAATCAGCCGCGTGTTGCCCAGCTTGGCCGCGCCCAGCACCACCAGCGGCACATCGGCCAGCGGGCCTTGCGGCAGCAGCAGGTCGGCGCGGCGGCGCACCGTCAGGTAGTCGGGCTTCC
>JBDSZF010000256.1:0-2651 GCA_039925285.1 Polaromonas sp. | reverse complement strand
TGAATTATGGCTTTTGTGCCGATCGGCCCGCAACGCAGATAATCCCCTCCATGCGAATCCGATTTACAAAAATGCAGGGTGCGGGCAACGATTTCGTGATGCTCGACGAAACCCGGGGCTCCCTGGGCCTGACTACCGCGCAGTACCGTTTCCTGGCCGACCGCCACTTTGGCGTCGGCGCCGACCAGATCCTGACGGTGCGGCCTTCGCCGGCCGAAGGCATCGATTTCGAATACGTGATCCATAACGCCGACGGCGGCGAGGTCGAGCAGTGCGGCAATGGCGCACGCTGCTTTGTGCGTTTCGTTCGCGAGCAGGGCCTGACCACCAAGGAAGCGGTCAAAGTCAAAACGCTGGGCGGCATCATCGAGCCGCGCATGCAGCCCGATGGCCGCGTGACGGTCAACATGGGCGCGCCGGTGTTTGAGCTGGCACGCATCCCGTTCAACCCGGCCGGCTTGACGCCCCAGACGGCAGCTTCATGGCAGAAATGGCCGCTTTCGCTCGATGGACGGGCGCAGGCAGCTCCTGTTTGGGTAGCAGTCGTGTCGATGGGGAATCCCCATGCGGTGCAACTGGTGGACGATGTCGAGTCTGCACCGGTTCTTGAGGCCGGCCCGCTGATCGAGCACCATGCGTCTTTTCCCAAGCGCGTGAACGCCGGCTTCATGCAGGTCGTCAGTCGCCGCCAGATCCGCCTGCGGGTCTACGAGCGCGGCGCCGGCGAGACGCTGGCCTGCGGCACCGGCGCCTGCGCGGCGGTGGTGGCCGGCATCCGGCTGGGCCTGCTCGACAACCAGGTCGATGTGCTGACGCGCGGCGGCCAGCTCACGATTGAATGGACCGGCATGCTGGATGCTCCGGTCATGATGACCGGACCGGCCACGACCGTGTTTGAATCAGAGATTGAAATTCCCGATTCGCCGTAACCCGCTGCGGGTTTCGTTGATGGAGGAATGCAGACTAAAAAAATGGAGACAACGCCACCATGAATCCCGTCCAGCACCCGATCACCGAAGCCGATATTGCCGGCTTCCTGGCCAGCACGCCTGACTTCTTCGAGCGCCATGCCGAACTGCTGGCTTCGGTGCAGCTCTCCAGCGGCCACGGTAGCCGCGCCATCAGCCTGCAGGAGCGCCAGGCCAGCTTGTTGCGGGAAAAAATCAAGGGACTGGAGACGCAGGTGGTCGAGATGATCCGTCATGGCCAGGACAACCTGGTGATTGCCGGCAAGATGCAGTCCTGGACCGGCAAGCTGCTGCAGACGGTGCAGGCGCGCGACGTGCCCGACGCCATCGTGCAGGGCCTGGCCGGCGAGTTCCAGATTCCGCAGGCAGCCCTCAGGATCTGGGGCATGGATGAGACTTACGCCGGAGAAAGTTTTGCGGCGGATGTCAGCCCGGACGCGCAGACTTTTGCCGCTTCCCTGAGCGCACCTTATTGCGGCGCCAATGACAATTTTGAAGCCACCCGCTGGCTGCCGCAGGCCGCGCAGGCACAGTCGCTGGCGCTGATTGCCCTGCGTGCCGGCAAGGAAGCGCCGGTGTCCGGCCTGCTGGTGCTGGCATCGCCCGATGCCCGGCGCTTTCACAGCGGCATGGGCACCGAATTCCTCGAACGCCTGGGCGAACTGGCAGGCGCGGCGCTGTCGCGCCTGCGTACGCCTGGCGCCGTGGCGGAAAGTTGAAGCGCCTGATGAAACCCTTGTCGCCCGCGCAAGACATGGCGCCCGAAGCAGCGGACCCTCTGGTCACACGCTACCTGAACCATGTCCGGGTCGAAAAGCGGCTGGCCAGTCGCACCGTAGAGCTGTACACGGCCGACCTGCAAAAGCTGCAGGCGAATGCGCGCAAGGCGGGCGTGGCGCTGACGGACGTGAAGCACACGCACCTGCGGCGCTGGGTGGCGCAGATGCACAGCCGCGGGCGCAGCGGACGCGGCATTGCCTTGATCTTGTCGGGCTGGCGCGGTTTTTACAGTTGGCTGGGCCGCGAAGGCCTGGTGCCCGGCAATCCGGTGCAGGACGTGCGCTCGCCCAAGGTCGCCAAGCCGCTGCCCAAGGCCCTGAGCGTCGATGAAGCGGTGCAGCTGGCCAGCTTTGAGCCTGAGGCCGCAGATGGCGCCCCTTTCCTGGAGGCGCGCGACCAGTGCATCACCGAGCTGCTCTACGGCTGCGGACTGCGCATCAGCGAGCTGGTCGGCCTGGATGCGCAGGCCAGCGGCAAGGCGCGTGGCTGGATCGACATGGAAGGCGGCGACGCGCATGTGCTCGGCAAGGGCGAGAAGCGGCGCAGCGTGCCGGTCGGCAGCGCGGCGCTGAAGTCGCTGCAAAAGTGGCTGGCCGCCCGCAGCCTCTGGGCGCGGCCCGGCGCTGAAGGCGGCGAGGCGCTGTTCATCAACCAGCGCGGCAGCCGGCTCACGCCGCAGCACATCCGCGTGCGCCTGAAGCAGCGCTCGCAGCAGGCCGGCCTCGCCACGCCGGTGCATCCGCACATGCTGCGCCATTCGTTCGCCAGCCATGTGCTGCAGTCCAGCGGCGACCTGCGCGCGGTGCAGGAGTTGCTGGGCCACGCCAGCATCACGACCACGCAGGCCTACACGCGGCTCGATTTCCAGCACCTGGCCAAGATTTACGACGCGGCGCATCCGAG
>JBDSZF010000255.1:0-19544 GCA_039925285.1 Polaromonas sp. | reverse complement strand
GGCGATGTCTACAAGCAGAACGAGGTCGAGCAATCAACCTACAACTTCGAGCACAGCGATGCCGACTTCCTGTTCACCGCTTTCACCGCCCACGAAAAGCAGGCCAGGCACCTGGTCGAGCAGCAGCTCGCCTTGCCGGCCTATGAGCAGGTGCTCAAGGCGGGCCACAGCTTCAATCTGCTCGATGCGCGTGGCGCGATCAGCGTGACCGAACGCGCCGCCTACATCGGCCGCATCCGCAATCTGGCGCGCGCCGTTGCGCAAAGTTATTACGAGAGCCGCGAACGCCTGGGCTTCCCGCTGGCGCCGCGCGAATGGGTTGAACAAATGACCAAGCTGACCAAGAAGGGCGCCTGAATAATGACCACCAAAAACCTTCTGGTCGAACTGTTTGTGGAAGAGCTGCCGCCCAAGGCGCTCAAAAAACTTGGCGATGCCTTCGCCGGTGTGCTGGCTGACCAGCTCAAGGCGCTGGGCCTGGCAACGTCCGAGTCGATGGTGACGGCTTATGCCTCGCCGCGCCGCCTGGCCGCGCACATCAGCCATGTCTGGCTCAAGGCCGATGACAAGGCCGTGCAGCAAAAACTCATGCCGGTTTCCGTCGGGCTCGATGCGGCTGGCAAGGCCACCCCCGCGCTGCTAAAAAAATTGCAGGCGCTGGGTGCCGACCTGTCCGACCCGGTTGCTGCCGTGGCCGCGCTCAAGCGCGCGCCTGACGGCCCTTCGACGGGGCTTCCTTCGACGGGGCTTCCTTCGACGGGGCTCAGGACAGGCAAGGCCGAAGCGCTGTTCTACGACAGCCTGGCCACTGGCGCCACGCTCGACACCGGACTGCAGAAAGCGCTGGAGGAAGCGATTGCCAAATTGCCGATTCCGAAGGTCATGAGCTACCAGCTGCAGAGCGATTGCGAACTGCCCGGCTGGACCAGCGTGAATTTCGTGCGCCCCGCGCATGGCCTGGTCGCGCTGCACGGCAGCACCGTCGTGCCGGTCAAGGTGCTGGGCCTGAAGGCCGGCAACACCACGCGCGGCCACCGCTTTGAAGCGGCCGTCGATCCCGTCGTGCTGCCCGACGCTGACAGCTACGCCGTCACGCTGGAAATCGACGGCGCGGTGATCGCCAGCTTTGCCCAGCGCAAGGCCGAGATTGCGCGCCAGCTGGCCGAGGCGGCCGCTGAACTGGGCGGCGGCGTCCAGCCGGTTGAAGACGATGCGCTGCTTGATGAAGTGACCGCGCTGGTCGAGCGGCCTAATGTGCTGGTCTGCGAATTTGAAAAGGAGTTTCTGGACGTGCCGCAGGAATGCCTGATCCTGACGATGAAGGCCAACCAGAAGTATTTTCCGCTGCTTGATGCGCAGGGCAAGCTGACCAACAGGTTCCTGGTCGTCAGCAACATCAGCCCGGATGACGCCAGCGCGGTGATTGGCGGCAACGAGCGCGTGGTGCGCCCGCGCCTGGCCGATGCCAAATTCTTTTTTGACCAGGACCGCAAGAAGACGCTGGAATCGCGTGTGCCTGCTTTGGATAAAGTCGTTTATCACAACAAGCTGGGCTCGCAGGGTGAGCGCGTCGAGCGCGTGCGTGCCATTGCCAGGGCCATCGGCCAGCAACTCGGCGGCGATGCGCTGGCCGGGCAAGCCGATCAGGCCGCACTGCTGGCCAAGACCGATCTGGTCACCGACATGGTCGGCGAATTCCCGGAGCTGCAGGGCATCATGGGGCGCTATTACGCTTTCAACGACGGCCTGGGCCTGGACGTCGCCGATGCGATTGAAGACCACTACAAACCGCGCTTTGCCGGCGATGCACTGCCGCGCAGCCTGACCGGCGCGGTGGTGGCTTTGGCCGACAAGCTCGAAACCCTGGTCGGCATGTTTGGCATTGGCAATTTGCCGACGGGCGACAAAGACCCGTTTGCGCTGCGCCGCCATGCGCTGGGCGTGATCCGGATGCTGGTTGAAAAAGACCTGCCGCTGGACCTGACGGCGCTGGTGAGCGATGCGGTCACGGTTTTTGGTGACAGGATCACCGACGCCTCTGCTGCGCTGGCCGATTTCATTTACGACCGTCTGGCCGGAAGCCTGCGCGAACAGGGCTTCAGCGCGCAGGAAATCGATGCCGTGCTGGCCTTGCGTCCGCAGCGTCTGGGTGAGGTGGCCAAGCGCCTGGCCGCTGTGCGCGCCTTCGCCGCGCTGCCCGAAGCCCCCGCGCTGGCCGCAGCCAACAAGCGCATCGGCAATATCCTCAAGAAAGCGCCGGAAGTCGATCCGCATGTCAGCGAGGTGCTGCTCAAGGAAGCGGCTGAAATCGCCCTCTATGCGGCGATGCAGGACGTGGTGCCCAGGGCCAACGCGCAGTTTGACGCCGGTGATTACACCGCTTCGCTGCAAACCCTCGCGGCCTTGCGCGTACCGGTCGATGCCTTCTTCGACGGCGTGATGGTCAACGCTGAAGAACTGGACCTGCGGCTGAACCGCCAGGGCCTGCTGAAAAGCCTGCACGACGCCATGAACCGGGTGGCCGATCTGTCGCGTCTGGTGGCCTGAACCGGCTTTGTCTTTACCTGAAGCCATGACGCGCCAGGACGCCGGCCTGATTGCAGCAACGGGCGCTCCCTGGACCTCGCAGCGAACGGCCTGGCTGCTGTTCTGGCTGGCCGGCAGCGGCGCCCTGCTGCAGCGGCACCTGAAGCGGCAGGGGCTCCTTTTGCCGGGCATGAGTGCATCGGCCGCAGCGCCCGCAACAAGCGTCAAGGCCCGCGATACGCTGGCGCTGCAGTTTGTCCCTGGCCGCTTCTCCTTGATGGGCACCCCATGAAACTTGTCATCCTCGACCGCGACGGCACCATCAACAGTGACAGCGACGACTTCGTTAAAACCCCCGAGGAATGGCTGCCGCTGCCTGGCGCGCTAGAAGCAATTGCGCGGCTCAACCATGCCGGCTGGCATGTGGTGGTTGCCTCGAACCAGTCGGGGCTGGGACGCGGCCTGTTTGACGTGGAGTCGCTCAATGCTATGCATGCCAAGATGCTCAAGCTGCTGGCCCTGCAGGGCGGGCGGATTGACGCGGTGTTTTACTGCCCGCACACTGCCCAAGACAACTGCCACTGCCGCAAGCCGCAGCCGGGACTGTACGAGCAGATTGGCACGCGTTTTGGCGTCCCGCTCAAGGGCGTTCCCACGGTCGGCGACTCGGTGCGTGATACGGTTGCGGGCGCTGCTGCCGGTTGCGAGCCGCACCTGGTGCTCACCGGGAAGTCGGAGAAATACCGGGGAACGGCGCCGCCTGAAGGCTTGCCGGCCGGAACGCTGGTGCACCAGGACTTGTCGGCATTTGCCGATTTCATACTCGCGCGCAGCGCCCAGTCTGAAGCCGGTAGCCGATGATGATATAAAAATGATAGCTGCCTGCGCCCGTACCATATGCGCTAGAGGGTTAAAAACCCTGAATTCAGAGTTTGAAGCCCTCGTGCAGCGCAGCAAGCCCGAAAAAATACCCATCCAACCCCCCTGGAAATCCTGACATGCCCCTGATTCGCTCCATCCTGCACATGCTGTGGATGATTCTTTCCGTCATTCCGTGGGCGCTGTTTGTCGTCATCGCCTCGCTTTTTGTCAACAGCACCACCCTGTACTGGATGTGCGCGCGCTGGCTGAAGCTGGCGGTCGACAGCGGCACTTTCATTCTGGGCATCAAGAACCGGGTGACCGGCATGGAAAATCTGCCGACCGGCGAGAAAAGCGCCGTCGTGCTGCTGGTCAAGCACCAGTCCACCTGGGAGACGCTGACCATGCCGGCGATCATGCCGCACCCGCTGGCTTACGTTTTCAAGAAAGAGCTGCTCTACATCCCGTTTTTCGGCTGGGCCATGGCGCGCATGGACATGATCCATATTGACCGCAGCAAGCGCATGCAAGCCTTCAGCAAGGTGGTGGCGCAGGGCAAGCGCCTGATGGCCCAGGGCACCTGGGTGATCATGTTTCCCGAGGGAACGCGCATCAATCGCGGTCAAAAAGGCGTGTATAAATCGGCGGGCACCCGGCTGGCCATCGAAACCGGCGCGCCGGTGATCCCGATTGCGGTGACTTCGGCCAAATGCTGGCCGCGCAAGGCCTTCATCAAAAAATCAGGCACCGTCGATATTTCGATTGGCAAGCCGATTCCCAGCGCGGGCCGAAAACCCGATGAGCTGATGCGCGAAGTCGAAGCCTGGATTGAGGCCGAAATGCGCCGGCTCGACCCTGAAGCCTATGCCGGGCGTGATGCCGCGCAGACCCGATTGCGCGCCTGAGGGTGTCCAGTCCTGTCCGGTAAAGACCGCCATGGCGCGCAGGCCTCTTCAGTTCACGCTTGATCTTTTTGGGCCTGCTGCGCCCTCTGGCACTGTCAAACCATCCGATGCCGAGCTAAAAGTGCCTCTGGTCCAGGTCGGGCCTGTGCCTGATGCTATCGAAACAGCTGCGCATCGTGCTGCGCCCAGCACCTTCCGCCATCCGCGCGCCACGCGTGAAGTCCTGCTCGATGGCAAGCTGGTGGCCTATGAGGTCAAGCGCAGAAAACGCCGAAGCATCGGCTTTTCCGTCGGTGCCGAGGGGCTGGCCGTCAGTGCGCCCCACTGGGTGCCGCTGTATGAAATTGACCATGCCGTGCAGGGCAAGTCTGGCTGGATTCTTAAAAAGCTGCATGAAACGCGCGAACGGCACCATCGGCATGAGTCGGCGCGCACTGACTGGAAGGACGGCGCGACCTTTCCTTACCTGGGCGAGCCGGTGAGCTTGCTGCTGGATCTGCGGCAGGCTCAGACCGCCCTGCAAGCGGATGCCAGCGGGCAGTCCCTGTGCGTCGGACTGCCGGCCGACGCTACACCTGCGCAAATCGGGCAGGCCGTTCAGGTCTGGCTGATTCAGCAGGCCAGGCCGCTTTTCATCAGTCGCCTGGATCATTTTGCACCGCAGCTGCAAGTGCAGTGGCGCAAGCTCAGTCTGTCCAGCGCCGCCACACGCTGGGGCAGTGCCAGCGCCAATGGCTCCATCCGGCTGAACTGGCGTCTGTTGCACCTCAAGCCTGCAGTGATCGACTATGTGGTGGTTCACGAACTGAGCCACCTGCGCGTCATGGACCACAGCCTGCGCTTTTGGGCCACCGTCCATACGGTCATGCCCGACTATGCCGACCTGCGCCGGCAGCTCAAGCAAGAAGCGGTGCCACAAAATAAAAATAAACAGTATTATTGTAAATAATTGCTTTCTTTTGAAATAAAAAGAAACGTTTAAAACAGTGGCAAAAGCGGTTGGCGCGGCTCCGCTCTGACAAGCAAAAAATGCCAAGGGATCCCCTGCGGTACTTGGGGTACGACTATTGCCAGTCAGGGTGATTCCGCTCTAATTGCCAAAATTACCTACAATTTGCGATTCACTATTGGAAGCTCAAGCATGTCAGATAAGTTGATACTTGTGGTTGAAGACAACCCGGACCATCTGGAGCTGACCGTGCTGACGCTGGAGGAGTTGGGCGTGTGTGCCGAGATTGCCGTCGCCAGCGATGGTGTTGAAGCACTCGACTATCTGTTTGGGCAAGGCTCGCATGCTGGCCGCGACACCCGGAAACAACCCTCTTTCATTCTGCTTGACATGAAGCTGCCCAAGCTTTCTGGCCTGGATGTGCTGCGCAGCGTCCGCGGCAATCCGCTGACTGCGCTGGTTCCGGTCATCATGCTGACCTCTTCCAGCGAACACTCGGACATGGTGGCCTGCTACCAGAGCGGTGCCAACAGCTTTGTCCGCAAACCCGTCGATTTCGCCGATTTCACCGAGAAGCTCAATCGTTTGCAGGCTTACTGGCTGGATGTCAATGAGTCGCTGGCGGCCATCTGACGCTCGTTTGCGCTAGCGGATGTGCAGCCCCCCCGATTCGTGGCGGTCTGGCGAGCAGTCGTGGGGGCCATGTCTGCATTGCCATTTGAAGGCTGGATGCGATGAGGTTTGACATCACGCTGCGCACTCGCCTGGTTCTGCTGGTGCTTGCGGCCATCGTTCCGCTGTTTGGCCTGTCTCTTGTCGGGGCTGCGCTGACGGCCGATAAGGCCGTCAGCCTGGCGAAGCAGAATCTGGAATTTTCCGCATCGCTCGTTGCCGCGAATCAGGAGCGAGTCGCTGACTCTGCGCGACAGGTCCTGACGGCGATTGCCAATACGCCCATGGTGCAGGAGGGTAGCGATGCGGATTGCCGGCGTTATTTAAAGATTCTCAATCATCAGGCTTTGGGCTATGCCAATCTGGGCATTATTGGTCTTGACGGGTATTTGCGCTGTCATGCCATGGGCAGCAGTCCGGGCCAATTTGCAGGTGACCGCTCGTACTTTCAGGAGGCCATTGCGCGCCGCAGTTTTGTGGCCAGCGGCTACCTGAAGGGCCGGGTCACTGATAAGCCCATCATTGTCTTTGCGCAGCCCGTTCTCGGCAGCCAGGGAACCATCACTGCAGTCGCCTTTGCGGCGGTCTACCTGTCAGAACTCTCGAAGCCGGTGGCGGATGCGCCATTGCCAAAGGGCAGCCACCTTGTGATCACGGACCGCCAGGCAATTGTGCTGGCCGCCAACCCGGGAAACCCGGTGCTGATCGGGGAAAAGTTGCCCGATCTTCTCCTCCAGGACGCCGTCAAGGCGGGCGTTTCGGGAGGGCTCGAAAGCCCGGATCCGGCGGGTGTGAAGCAGATCTATGCCTTTCTGCCCAGCGGTAAATCTGCCGACTCGCCTTTTTTTGTGACGCTGGGCGTGGACAAGAGCGAGGTGCTCGCGCCCGCTCGCCAGCGCCTGGCGCTGGTGTTCCTGTCGCTCGCGCTGGTGACATTCTTCGGCAGCTGGATCGCCTGGTTGCTGGGCGGTCGCGCCATTGTGACGCTCACTGCCAAAATTCTTGAGGCCACGCGTGCGTTCCAGCAGGGCCGGTTCGATGTGCGCGTTGCGCTTCAAGCTGAGCACGAAGTGGACGAGTTTTCCCAAATCGCTGCCGGATTTAACCGCATGGCCGAGTGCATGCAGGCGCATCAGGGGGCGCTTGAGGCCGAGCTGGTGCGCAGCAAGGCCAGCCAGGAAAAGTTGCAGGATGCGCAACGCCTGGCACGCATCGGCTATTTGCAGATTGACCGGGTCAGCGGCCAGATCTGGTGGTCCGACGAGATTTACGAGATCTTTGGCGTTGAGCGCTCGCTTTTAGACGGGACCTATGACAGTTTTCTCCAGCGGATTCATCCGGCTGACCGTGAGGCTTTCACGCTTGCCCGCGATGCTGCCGTAACAGCCGGGGTGCCGCTGGAAACTGAGTTTCGTGTGGTGACGATGGCCGGCGAGGTGCGCTGGATTCATCAGTTTTGCCGGGTCCAATGCGACGTTGACGGGCGGCAGACCTCGCGCCGCTCAGGGGTGCTTCAGGACATCACCGAGAAGTACCAGGCGCAGGCGCATTTGCGCCTGCTGGAAACCTGCATTTCGCGCCTGAACGATATTGTCATGATCACCGAAGCCGAGCCCACCGATGAGCCGGGGCCGCGCATCGTGTTTGTCAACGATGCCTTTGAGCGCCAGACCGGCTACAGCGGCGAAGAAGTGCTGGGCCAGTCACCGCGCTTTCTGCAGGGCCCCAAAACCCAGCGCCCGGAATTGGATCGCATCAGTGCCGCCATGAAAAACTGGCAGCCGGTACGGGCGGAGTTGATCAACTACACCAAGAGCGGACGGGAATTCTGGAACGAACTCGAGATTGTGCCGATTGCCAATGAAAAAGGCGGCTTTACCCATTGGGTGGCCGTGCAGCGTGACGTCACCCAGCGCAAGCTGGCCGAGCAGGCGCTCCTTGACAGCGAGCACCGTTACGCGGCGCTGTTTGACACGGCGCCTGTCCCGATGTGGGTGTACGACCTGGCCACCTCCTGCTTCCTGGCGGCCAACCAGGCCGCTGTCCAGGCCTACGGCTACTCAAGTGCCGAGTTCCTGGCGATGACGATTTTCGATATCCGCCCCGAGGTGGCGTGTGAACGCCTGCGCCTGCAACTGGCCGAAGGCGCGCCGGCGCACAGAACGGTCTGGCAGCACCACCGAAAAGATGGCTCAGTCTTTCCCGTGAATATTGTCTCGCAGCCCATTCAGTATGCAGGCCGTGCAGCCTGCTTTGTCGTGGCCTTGGACATGACGGCCCAGGTCAAGGCCGAAAAGGAGGTGCAGGACTATCTGTTCACGCTGCAGCGCGCGGCGGATGCGGCTCAGGCCATCACCTGGCACCAGACGCTGGAAGGCACGATGCAGGAGATTGCCGAGCAGGCGCGCGGCGTGATTGGCGCGCACCAGGCGGTGGTGAGCCTGAGCGGGCATGAGCATCATTTGCCTGTGATCCAGGCGCAGTCGCGGTCTGAAAAATATGCGGCCTGTCGGGG
Organism: Polaromonas sp.; assembly: GCA_039925285.1. GTDB lineage: Bacteria > Pseudomonadota > Gammaproteobacteria > Burkholderiales > Burkholderiaceae_C > Polaromonas. The sequence goes on along the minus strand of JBDSZF010000255.1, from coordinate 11,116 downwards.
CTTGAATGCGCCGCTGGACGGCCATGGCATTGACGCCATGGTCTGTGAGAACAATCGCTCGTTTCGAATGACACAGGCGGAGCTTGAGGTGCATCCCCGCTGGCGCGGCCGGGGTCAGGATGCCGACAAGCATCCTGCGATGCGGGGCTGGCTGGCCGTTCCCTTGACCGGCCGAAACGGCGCAAATATAGGTTCTCTCCAGCTGTCCGACAAATACGAGGGCGAGTTCAGCGCGCAGGATGAATATGTTGCGCTGGAACTCGGTCACCTGGCCTCTGCCGCCATCAGGAATTCACGACTGCTCGAAGAAATCAGCCAGCTCAATGCCGGGCTGGAGCAAAAAGTGGCAGAGCGTACCGTCGCGCTGGCGCGCCAGGAAGCCTTGTTTCGCACCTTGGCCGAGCAGGCGCCGCAGTCGGTCTGGACGGCCAGTCCGGACGGGGGCGCCACTTATTTCAACCGTGCATGGTTCGATCTGATGGGCGGTGAACTCAAGGACTGGACCGGTTTTCAGTGGCTGCCTGCGGTTCATCCAGAAGATCTGGCGGACATCAAGGCCAACTGGAAAACTTCCAGCGTGAAGCAGTCCGCCTATTCAGGCATTCGGCGCCTGCGGGCCAGAGACGGCAGCTACCACACCATGGCTTACCGGGCCTCGCCGGTGTTTGACGATCAGGGGGAAGTGACTTTCTGGGTCGGAATTGATGCCGACATCACCGAATTCAAGGCCATCGAGGCCGCCTTGCGTCTGTCGAACCAGGAGCTTGAAGCCTTTTCTTATTCGGTTTCCCATGACCTTCGCTCGCCGCTCAATACCATCGACGGCTTCAGCCGCTTGCTGTCCAAGCAGATTCCGGGCGATGCGGGCGAGAAGGTGAAACACTACCTGTCGCGCATCCAGGCAGGCGTGACCCAGATGGGGCAATTGATTGAGGATTTGCTGTCGCTCTCGCAGGTGACGCGCGCGCCCTTGCATACTGAGCCGGTGGACCTGTCTGCCATGGCGCGCAGCCTTCTGGATGAATGGACCGTACGCCAGCCCGATCGCCAGGTCCTGGTACATGTCGAAAGTGGCTTGCAGGCTGAAGCTGATGGGCGGCTCATCAGGGTGGCGATGGAAAACCTGCTGGCCAATGCCTGGAAGTTCACGTCGCAACGGGCACAGGCCGAAATCAGCGTTGGCCAGACCATGGATGCGGCTGGCTTGCCGGTATTTTTTGTCAAGGACAACGGTGCCGGCTTTGACATGGCTTATTCCGGCAAGCTTTTTGAGCCTTTCCAGCGCCTGCATGCCGCTGCAGAGTTTTCAGGAACCGGCATCGGGCTGGCAACGGTCAGCCGCGTCATCAAACGGCATGGTGGCCGCATCGGCGCTGAGTCGGCGCCCGGCTGCGGAGCGACTTTCTCTTTTACCTTGCCGCAGGTAAGACGAAATGTCTGATTTGATGCTGATTCACCGATTTGAATTGTCTCTGGCATCATTGAAAGTCATTAAATTGTTTAAAATTACATTTGTGACAAATTTAAACTTTCCTGGGTGCTGTGATGCTGCGTGAACCAAAGTCTTTCGAAGCGGCCATTACCGCAAGTGATTTTTCCAGCGAGGACTATTGCGGCACGAGCTATGCGGCCAAGGTCCTGGGCCTGTCCGTCGCCACGGTCCAGGCGCTGGTTGAAAAAGGTGAGGTCGATGCCTGGAAAACGCTCGGTGGCCACCGCCGGATTTCCCTGCATTCCCTCAATGCCTACCTGGTCAAGCACAGCCCGCAACTTTCACGGGCCGATCTTCACCCCAAGCACCGCTTGCGCGTGCTGGTGGTTGAGGACGACGAGGCGGCGCGGGATTTGTATCGGTGCCAATTTGAAGAGTGGGATCTGCCGGTCGATTGCACCTGGATGTCTTCGGCGCTCGATGCCCTGATGGATATTGCCAGCATGCGTCCTGATCTGCTGATTACCGACTTGTCCATGCCGGGTGTCGATGGCATCGAGATGCTCAGAACCATCACGCGCAACCAGCAGCTTGCCGACATGCAGATCATTGTGATCAGTGGCATGCCTGTCGAGGCGATCACCGCCCGGGGCGGCCTTCCGCCACAGGCCAGGCTGGCACAAAAGCCGATCAACTTTGACTGGCTGCAGGGCTACCTCACTGCGCTCGTCATGGCCAACGCCAAATGGCGATAGCCGTCTGCCCCACGCGTTGAGTCCATGCTGCCGGACTTCCATCCATGAGCCGATTCCTGGACCGGTTCCGGCCCAAGCTGTCGGGTCATTCGCCAGAAGCCAGCCTGCCAGCCGCGAGTTCCGCGCTGCCATCGGCGCCGCCGGGATGGGGGGCTCTGGACCTGACGCTGGACGGCATCGTCCTTCTCGACGACAAGGGAAACATCCTTGACGCCAATGCCCGGGCGCTGGAGCTTTTGCACAGCGCGCTGCCCACTGTGTCCGGTTATGACTTCTGGCGCGTCGTGCCGCAGGAGCTTGCCACGCAGCATCAGCAGGCCACCGGCCTGGCGCTCAGCTCCTCGGCGCGGCATAGCTTTCTGGCCGGTTTTGAAAATAGCTGGGTTGAATACACCTTCAGGCGGCACGCCCGGGGTGACGTCGTCAACCTGCGCGAAGCCGGCTCCACGCAAAGGCTCAAGCGCTTGCTGGAGGACAGCAATCGTTATAACCAGCTGATTTTTGAAGCCAATCCCAACGCCATGTGGGTTTTTGACCTGGCTTCGCTTCGAATTTGTGCCGTCAACCAGGCGGCCGTCAAGTTTTACGGCATTGCGCGCAAGGTGTTCATGACGCTCGCATGGAAGCGCTCTTTCCCGAGGGAGAGGGCGCCGAGTTGCTGCGCTCCTTGCGCCCCGGCAGGCAAGGCAAGGAAAGCCAGTCTGAAATGCGGCTGTGCAGGCAGAAAAAGATGGATGGCAAGGAAGTGCTGGTCGAGCTGGCCTGGAGCCCTGTCAAGTGGGACGGTCAGCAGGCGGTGCTGGTGAGCCTGGCCGAAATCAGCGACCGCCATCTTGCTGACAGCGTTCTGAAAAGGACTAATTCGGAGCTGCAGCAGGCACTGCTCGAGCAGCAGGGCGAGTTGAAAAATGCCCGCCACGATCTGCACGCTTTCACCCATGCGGTGTCCAGTGACCTGCAGGATTCCCTGCATGTCGCTCATGGTTTTGCCTCCAGGCTGGCTGAAAAGTATGCGCTGTCGCTCGATGCGCAGGGGCGCCACTATGTCAGGCGCATTCAGGCCAGCATCAGCCAGCTGGCCAAGCTGGTCGATGACTTGCGAACGCTGGCCCAATTGCCGCTGCACTCCGCAACGCCTGAAATGGTCGATATGGCACCGGTCTGTCTCGCATTGATCGCTAATTTACGCAAACAGGATCCCGAGCGTGACGTCGCCATTGAAATGGACGCCAGTCTGATGCTGCTGGGCAACAAGCGCCTTTTGAGTACGGCCATGGCCTGTTTGCTCGAAAATGCCTGGAAATTCACCTCCAGAAAACCTGAAGCCTGGATCAAGATAGGGCTGCGGACCGGCAAGGCGCCCGGTGAGCTGGTCTTGCTGGTGGCCGACAACGGCGCCGGTTTTGATCCGGTTTACGGCGGCAATCTTTTCACGGCGTTTCAGCGCCTGCACGCGTCAGCTGAATTTTCCGGCAACGGGCTCGGGCTGGCCATCATCAAGCGGGTGGCGCAGATGCACGGCGGCACGGTATGGGCCGAAAGCCCCAATCAGTTTGGGGCCAGTTTTTTCATGGCGCTTCCTCAGGGTCAAGCGCGCGCTGCCTGACCATCGCCAGGACTCGCCCCATTCGCGTTATAGTTGACGTTTACGTCAACGTAAGACGCCATCAGTGGCTGATGCAGCATCTGTCTTCGCTGTCGCGGCTGTTGGCTCTTCACTTCCCATCATGGCCACCACCTACACCATCAGCGATCTCGCCAAAGAGTTTGACCTGACCACCCGCGCCATGCGCTTTTATGAAGACATGGGCTTGTTGCAACCCGAGCGCGAAGGGCCCGGCGGGCGCAACCGCGTGTACACCGCGCGCGACCGCACCCGGCTCAAACTCACGCTGCGCGCCAAGCGCCTGGGACTGTCGCTGGCCGAGGCCAAGGAAATCATCGACTCCTACGACAGCCCGCGCGACACGGCGCCGCAATTGAAGAAATTCCTGTCCATCCTGGTCGACCACCGCAAGAAGCTCGAAGACCAGCTGGTGGATCTGCAGGCCAATCTGGATGAGATTCGCAGCCACGAAAAAGAAGCCAAAGCGCTGCTGGGCAAGGCGCAAAAATCAAAATAGGTCATAATTGACGTTTACGTAAACGTCAATCAAAATGACGCCTGCAAACCCGTATCACAAGGCTTTTCCCATGGATGCACCTAGCGCGCCGTCAGAACTGTTCCAGCGCATCGAAGCGAGCTTTTTACGCCAGGGCCTGATGCAGCACCTGGGCGCGCGGCTGCTGCGGGTCGAGCCCGGCCTGTGCGAGGTCGCGCTGCCTTATTCGGATCGCGTGATCCAGCAGCAGGGCGGTTTTCATGGCGGTGCCATGGGCGCGCTGGCCGACATCGCCGGCGGCTATGCGGCCATGACCGTGGTCGGGCCCGATACCGAAGTCACCACGGTCGAGTACAAGATCAATTTTCTGGCCGGCTTCAAGGATGGCGAACTGCGTGCCGTAGGCCGCGTCACGCGGGCCGGCAAGCGCATCATCGTGACCACGGCGGAGGTGATGCACCATGACGCCAGCGGCAAGCAAAGCGCCTGTGCGCTGATGCAGCAAACCATTGCGCCCGTGCCTAAAACCTATTAGCCACCGGCCTGGTAGTTATCCACCGCGCGAACGGCAATCCAGCAGCACGCGCCTCACCTGTTATTCAAGGAAAGATTCGATCATGACCCCTATGCCAGGACTCAACTTTCAACTCGGCGAAGACATCGACGCGCTGCGTGACGCGGTGCGTGAATTTGCCCAGGCCGAGATCGCGCCGCGTGCCGCGGCGCTCGATCGCGACGACCAGTTCCCGATGGACCTGTGGGAAAAGATGGGCTCGCTCGGCGTGCTCGGCATCACGGTCGGCGAGGAGTACGGCGGCGCCGGCATGGGCTATCTGGCGCACATGATCGCGATGGAGGAGATCAGCCGCGCCAGCGCCTCGGTCGGCCTGTCGTACGGCGCGCACAGCAACCTGTGCGTCAACCAGATCAAGCGCAACGGCACCGAGGAGCAGCGCCAGAAATACCTGCCCAGGCTGATCAGCGGCGAGCATGTCGGCGCGCTGGCCATGAGCGAGCCCGGTGCCGGCAGCGACGTGATCTCGATGAAATTGAAAGCCGAGGACAAGGGCGGCTACTACGTCCTCAATGGCAGCAAGATGTGGATCACCAACGGCCCCGATGCCGACACGCTGGTGGTCTATGCCAAGACCGAACCCGAACTCGGCGCGCGCGGCGTGACCGCCTTCCTGATCGAAAAGGGCATGCCGGGCTTCTCGGTGGCGCAAAAGCTCGACAAGCTGGGCATGCGCGGCAGCCACACCGGCGAGCTGGTGTTTCAGAACGTCGAGGTGCCGGCGCAAAACATCCTGGGCGGGCTCAACAGCGGCGCCAGGGTGCTCATGAGCGGCCTCGACTACGAACGCGCCGTGCTGACCGGCGGCCCGCTGGGCATCATGCAGTCGGTCATGGACAACGTGCTGCCCTACATCCACGACCGCAAGCAGTTCGGCCAGAGCATCGGCGAGTTCCAGCTGATCCAGGGCAAGGTCGCCGACATGTACACCGTGCTGCAGGCCGGTCGCTCGTTTGCCTACACCGTGGCCAAGAACCTGGACCTGCTGGGCGCCGACCATGCGCGCCAGGTGCGCAAGGACTGCGCTTCGGTGATTCTCTGGTGCGCCGAGAAGGCCACCTGGATGGCCGGCGAGGGCGTGCAGATCTACGGCGGCAATGGCTACATCAACGAGTACCCGCTGGGCCGCCTCTGGCGCGATGCCAAGCTGTACGAGATCGGCGCGGGAACGAGTGAAATCCGCCGCATGCTGATCGGCCGCGAGCTGTTCGCCGAGACCTGCTGAAACTTGCGGGACAGACCAACGCCACCTGAGCGCAGCGAAACGCGTTACTCTGTCGCCAACTAATTAAGATAGCCTTCATGACTACCTCCATTCAAGACCTCTTCACCCACAACCGCGTCTGGGCCGCGCAAATGGAGCGCGAGCGCCCAGGGTTTTTCACCAGCCTCAAAAGCCAGCAAACCCCCAAATACATGTGGATAGGCTGCTCCGACAGCCGGGTGCCGGCCAACCAGATCACTGGACTTGACCCCGGCGAGGTGTTCGTCCATCGCAACGTCGCCAATGTGGTGGTGCCCACCGACCTCAATTGCCTGTCCACCATTCAGTTTGCGGTGGACCAGCTCAAGGTCGAGCACCTGATGGTGGTGGGCCACTATGGCTGCGGCGGCGTGAACGCGGCGCTGAACAACCTGCGCATGGGGCTGGTGGACAACTGGCTGCGCCACATCAAGGATGTGCGTGATCGCCATTTCGCGATTCTTGAGGCGGCTCCGCCTGAAGACCGGCTTGATATCCTGTGTGAACTCAATGTGATCGAGCAGGTCATGAATGTGGCGCACACCACCGTGATGCAGGACGCCTGGGCGCGTGGACAGCGTGTTGCCCTGCATGGCTGGGTCTATGGCCTGAAGGACGGGCTGCTGCAAGACCTGCACATCACGCTGGACAGCCCGGAGGGCATGGCGTCCCTGTACCGTGCTGCCATCGCCGGTGTGTCCGCAACCCGGCGTTAAAACCGCTGACGCTCGCTGCAAGAAAACCTGGTAAATCATGTTCCCGCAGCGCCTTGACTCCACCTTGGCCTATGACATCGCCAAGGCGATGATTGACGGCTTCAACCGCCACTACCGGCTGTTTCGCACCGAGTCAAGCCGCGCCAAGCACCGCTTTGAAACGGCGGACTGGCACGGTCAGCAGCGCGCCCAGCGTGAGCGCATCGAGTTTTACGATCTGCGGGTCAGGGAGGCCACTATCCGGCTGGAGCGCGAATTCAAGGCCGGCGAGCAGCCCATGGATGTCTGGCACCAGGTCAAGCTGCATTACATCGGGCTGCTGGTCAACCACCACCAGCCCGAGCTGGCCGAAACCTTTTTCAATTCGGTGACCACCAAAATCCTGCACCGCAGTTATTTCCAGAACGATTTCATTTTCGTGCGGCCCGCTGTCAGCACCGAATACATCGAGAACGAGGAGCCGACGGCGAAGCCGACCTACCGGGCCTATTACCCCTCGCCTGAAAACATGCACGAAACCCTCCTCAGGCTGGTGGGTGACTTTGACCTTCGCTGCGAGTTTGAAGACCTTCAGCGCGATGTGCGCTACGTCAACGAGGCCATCGTCGAGCGTCTGGGCGACATGAAGCTGCGGGCCAATTTCCAGATCCAGGTGCTGTCCGGCCTGTTCTTTCGCAACAAGGGCGCTTACGTCGTCGGGAAAATCATCAACGGTTTCAACGAGATTGCCTTTTCGCTTCCCATCCTGCACAGCCAGCCGGCGCCCGGTCAGGTCCTGGCCGCCGGCACCGAGGGCATTTCCAGCTTGTCGGGAGCGGACAAGCTGGTGATTGATGCGGCTCTTTTCGGCGAGAACGAGCTGCTGATGCTGTTCAGCTTTGCGCGCGCCTATTTCATGGTCGACATGGGCATCCCGTCGGCCTATGTGCAGTTTTTGCGCAGCCTGATGCCGCGCATGCCGCGCGCCGAAATCTACAACGCGCTGGGCCTGGCCAAGCAGGGAAAGACGCTGTTCTACCGCGATTTCCTGCACCACCTGCGCCACTCTACCGACAAGTTCCGCATCGCGCCCGGCATCAAGGGCATGGTGATGCTGGTGTTCGACCTGCCCTCGTTCCCTTATGTGTTCAAGGTCATCAAGGACTACTACCCGCCGCAAAAAGACACCACGCGCGAGCAGATCAAGGGCAAATACCTGCTGGTCAAGCAGCACGACCGCGTCGGCCGCATGGCCGACACGCAGGAATACAGCGAAGTGGCTTTTCCGCGCGATCGCTTCGATGACGAGCTGATTGCCGAGATCGAGAAATTCGCGCCCAGCCAGCTCGAGATCAGCGACCGCGACCGCGACGGCCAGCTGGAAGTGATCATCAAGCATGTGTACATCGAGCGCCGCATGATTCCGCTCAATATCTACCTGCAGGAAGCGTTCGATGCCGGCGTGACCGAGCCTGCCGCCAAAGGGCAGATCGAGCGCGCCGTGGTCGAATACGGCAACGCCATCAAGGACATGGTCGCGGCCAACATTTTCCCGGGCGACATGCTCTGGAAAAACTTCGGCATCACCCGGCACGGCAAGGTCGTTTTCTACGATTACGACGAGATCGAATACATCACCGACTGCAAGTTCCGCAAGGTGCCGATTGCGCGCAACGAAGAAGAAGAAATGAGCGGCGAGATCTGGTACGCGGTCGGGCCCCGGGACGTGTTTCCTGAAACCTTCGGTCCCTTCCTGCTCGGCAATGATGCGGTGCGGGAAGTCTTCATGAGGCACCACGGCGACCTGCTCGATGCCGCCTTCTGGCAGAGCCACCAGGCGCGCATTCGGGCCGGCCATGTGTACGACGTATTTCCGTATGACCAGCAAAAACGCTTCGCTGTCATGCATGGCACGGCGCACGCCGGCTGAACCTGCGCAGCTACGCCCAATTCCAATTTTTTTTACCAACCTTTTTCAAGGAGAAAAACATGCTTGACCCCATCGTCATCCTCGGCGCGGCCCGCACGCCCATGGGCGCTTTCCAGGGCGATTTCGCCAGCCTGTCGGCCAACGACCTGGGCGGCGTCGCCATCAAGGCCGCGCTCGAGCGCTCGGGCGTCGCGCCTGAAAAGGTCGATGAAGTGCTGTTCGGCAACTGCCTGATGGCCGGCCAGGGCCAGGCGCCGGCGCGCCAGGCTGGTTTCAAGGGCGGACTGCCCGCCAGCACTGGCGCCGTCACGCTGTCCAAGATGTGCGGCTCCGGCATGGAGGCGACCCTGCTGGCGCATGACCAGCTGCTGGCGGGCAGCCGCGAAGTGATGGTGGCCGGCGGCATGGAAAGCATGACCAACGCGCCCTACCTGCTGCCCAAGGCACGCGGCGGCATGCGCATCGGCCATGACCGGATTTTTGACCACATGATGCTCGACGGCCTCGAAGATGCCTACGAAGCCGGCCGCTCCATGGGCACCTTCGGCGAAGACTGCGCCGCCAAATACGGCTTCACCCGCGAGGCGCAGGACGCTTTTGCCACCGCCAGCGTGCAGCGCGCCAAGGCGGCCACCGAGTCCGGCGCTTTCAAGGCAGAAATCGCGCCGGTCAGCGTCAGGAGCCGCGCCGGTGAGACCGTGATTGCCATCGACGAAGGCCCGGGCAAGGTCAAGCTCGACAAGATCCCGACGCTCAAGCCCGCCTTCAGGAAAGACGGCACCATCACCGCCGCTTCCAGCTCGTCGATCAACGACGGCGCCGCTGCGCTGGTGCTGGCCCGTGAATCGACCGCGAAAGAACTCGGTGCCATGCCACTGGCGCGCATCGTCGGCCATGCCACGTTTGCCCAGGCCCCCGAATGGTTCTCGACCGCCCCGGTCGGCGCGGTGCAAAAACTGCTGAAAAAAATCGGCTGGGACGTCAAGGACGTGGACCTGTGGGAAATCAACGAAGCCTTTGCCGTGGTGCCCATGGCTGCGATGGCCGATCTGGGCATCAGCCACGACCTTGTCAACGTCAACGGCGGCGCCTGCGCACTGGGCCACCCGATTGGCTGCAGCGGCGCCCGCATCATCGTCACGCTGATCCATGCGCTGAAGGCGCGCGGCCTCAAAAAAGGCGTTGCCACGCTGTGCATTGGCGGCGGCGAGGCGACCGCGCTCGCGATTGAAATCGTCTGAGACCGCTGCGGCATTCAGGCCTCTCAACATCATGTCTGTCGTTCTGGTCATCGGCGCTTCCCGCGGTCTGGGACTGGAATTCGTTCGTCAGTACACCGAGGCGGGCGAGCGCGTCATTGCCAGCGTGCGCGATGCCGCCGGGCGGGCGCGCGTCCAGGCGCTGGGCGCCGAGGTACTGACCGTGGATGTGAGCCAGCCTGCCAGCGTGAGCGGACTGGCCTGGCAGCTCGACGGGGAAAAGATTGACACGGCGCTGTATGTTGCCGGCGTCTATGCGTCCGGCACGGCACTGTCGCCGCCCACGCGCGAGCTGTTTGACCGCACGCTGCACACCAACGTGCTGGGCGCCATGCAGGCGCTGCCGCAGGTCGCGCCGCTGGTCGAGGCAGCGCAGGGGCGCTTTGCCTTCATCAGCAGCGGCCTGGGCCACATCGGCAGTGTGGCGTCCAGCCAGGGCTGGACCTACCGCGTCAGCAAGGCCGCGCTGAACATGGCGGTGGCCGCGGCGCAGCACGACTACCCCGGCGCCATCCTGGTCGCGCTGTGCCCCGGCTGGGTGCGTACCGACCTGGGCGGACCGAACGCGCCACAGAGTGCGGCCGAGAGCGTGAGCGCCATGCGTGCCACGCTCGGCGCCCTGACGCCGGCCCACAAGGGCCAGTTTTTTCACCACGACGGCCGGCCGTTTGCCGGGTGGTAATTTTCTTCATCACAATCTGGATACAAGCATGCTACTGACACAAGACCAGGAACAGGTGCGCGACGCGGTGCGCGCCTTTGCCCAGGCAGAACTCTGGCCTCATGCCGCGCGCTGGGACAAGGAGCACCATTTTCCGAAAGACGCCCACCGCGGCCTGGCCGCACTGGGCGCCTACGGCATCTGCGTGCCCGAGGAATTCGGCGGCGCCAACCTCGACTACGTCACGCTGGCGCTGGTGCTCGAAGAGATCGCCGCTGGCGACGGCGGCACCAGCACCGCGATCAGCGTGACCAACTGCCCGGTCAATGCCATCATGATGCGCTATGGCAACGCGGCGCAGAAGAAGCAGTGGCTGACCCGGCTGGCCCAAGGCGAGCTGCTGGGCGCTTTCTGCCTGACCGAGCCGCATGTCGGCAGCGATGCCTCGTCGCTGCGCACCACGGC
>JBDSZF010000254.1:0-2694 GCA_039925285.1 Polaromonas sp. | reverse complement strand
TCGGCCAGCGCGCGCAGGCCTTCCAGCGTGACGCCGCCCGAAATTTCCAGAATTGCCCGGCCCGCGTTGATGCGCACGGCCTCTTTCAAGCGGGTCAAATCCATGTTGTCCAGCAGGATCATGCGTGCGCCGGCGTCCAGTGCCTGTGACAGCTGGTCCAGGGTTTCCACTTCAATCTCCACAAAATCAGCCTGTCCGGCGATTTTCGCGGCTTGCTGCAGCACCTGCGCAATGCCTCCAGCCGCAGCGATATGGTTTTCCTTGATCAGCACCGCGTCATACAGGCCGACCCGGTGGTTGGTGCCGCCGCCGGTCAGCACAGCGTATTTTTGCGCCAGGCGCAGGCCGGGCAGCGTCTTGCGGGTATCGACGATCTGCGCCTGGGTGCCGGCGATGGCGGCAACGTACGTGGCGGTTTTGCTGGACACCGCGCTTAACAGCTGCAGGAAATTCAGCGCCGTGCGCTCGGCCGACAGCAGCGCCCTGGCCTGGCCCCGGACTTCGAAAATCATCTGGCTGGCCTCGCACCGCGCGCCGTCCTGCACATGCCAGACCAGTTCGGCCTGCGGATCAAGCTGCCTGAACGCCGCCTCGACCCAGGCTCTGCCGCAAACCACCGCACTTTCTCGCGCCAGCACATAGGCGCTTGCCCGGCGGGCCGGATCAATCAAGGCGGCGGTCAGGTCGCCAGCGCCGATATCTTCTGCCAGCGCCCGCGCCACATCGGTCCGGGCCAGCTGGGCCAGCGCCTCAGCGGAAAAAATAGATGTCTTTTTCATATGCAATTGGAATAAAAAATCGCACGCTACCGTGCTCTAAACTACCTGAAAACCCGTCGGGTGGTCGCGAATGTTACCGCCCTCAGAGAAACCAGCATTTCCCCCTGGAGTGCCCATGACCGCAGCCACACCTTCTCCGGCCTCGTCCGCATCGCCTTACGGCACCTTGCCGCCCGCCTCCACGCCCTCGGCGCGCAAGCCGCTGAGCCTGCCGCGCCTGCGTGAAATGCACACGCACGGTGAAAAAATCACCATGCTGACTGCCTACGACGCCACCTTTGCCGCCGTGGCCGATGCCGCCGGCGTGGAATGCATCCTGGTGGGCGACTCGCTCGGCATGGTCTGCCAGGGTCTGTCCAGCACCGTCGGCGTGACGCTGGAAACCATGCGCTACCACACCGAGTCCGTGATCCGTGGCCTGCGCCGCTCGCAAGGCGTGGCCTGGGTGATTAGCGACCTTCCGTTTGGCAGCTACCACGAATCCAAAGAGCAGGCACTGCGCAGCGCCGTGGTGCTGATGCAGGCCGGCGCCCACATGGTCAAGCTCGAGGGCGGCGGCTGGACCACGGAAACGGTGCGCTTTCTGGTCGATCGCGGCATTCCGGTGTGCGCCCATCTGGGCCTGACGCCGCAAACCGTGCATGCGCTGGGCGGCTACCGCGTCCAGGGTAAAACCGACGAAGCCGCGGCCACGCTGCGGCGTGAAGCCAGCGCGCTGCAGGATGCCGGCGCATCCATGCTGGTGCTGGAAATGGTGCCCGCAGCGCTGTCAGCCGAAGTCACGCAACTGCTCACGCACTGCCCGACCATCGGCATTGGCGCCGGCAGCAGCACGTCGGGCCAGGTACTGGTGCTGCATGACATGCTGGGCATGAACCTGGGCAAGATGGCCAAATTTGTCCGCAACTTCATGGACGGCGCCCCCAGCGTTCGCGGCGCCATGGAAGCCTATGTGCATGCCGTGAAAGACGGCAGCTTTCCGGTCAATAGCGCCCACGCGTGGTAAGCCGGCCAGGCTCATAAAATTTAAAATCAGGCCCGCGACGGGCCGCACTCAAGGAGACAAGATGCAGATCGTCCACACCATTGCCGAGTTGCGTGCGCACCTCAGCGCTTTCAGGCACCCGGCCTTTGTGCCGACCATGGGTAATTTGCATGCCGGCCATATTGCGCTGGTCAAGCAGGCCAAGCCGCTGGGCGATGTGACGGTATCGAGCATTTTTGTCAACCGGCTGCAGTTCGCACCGCATGAAGACTTTGACAGCTACCCGCGCACGCTCGATGCGGATGCCCAGCGGCTTGAAGCGGCGGGCTGCGACGTGGTGTTTGCGCCGCGAGAAAAAGACCTGTACCCGGAGCCGCAGACCTTCAAGGTGCATCCGGCGAGCGACCTGAGCGACATGCTGGAAGGCCACTTCCGGCCCGGCTTTTTCATTGGCGTGAGCACCCTGGTGATGAAAATGTTTTCCTGCGTGTTTGCCGGCATGCCCTCGGGCGTGGCCGCTTTTGGCAAAAAGGATTACCAGCAGCTGATGGTGATACGCCGCATGGTGCAGCAGTTTGCCCTGCCGATTGAAATCCTGGCCGGCGAAACCCAGCGCGCCGAAGATGGGCTGGCCCTGTCGTCCCGCAACAGCTACCTGACGCCGGCCGAGCGCGCAGAAGCAGTGCAGTTGTCCCAAGCCCTGCGCGCCTTGGGCGAAGCCGCCCGGACCACCGGCGCAGCCACGGCGCCCGACCTGCCGGCGCTCGAAGCCCAGGCGATGCAGGCGCTGGCCTGGCGCGGCTGGAAGCCCGACTACCTGACGGTGCGCCGCCGCGCCGACCTGCTGCTGCCGCAAGGCCCGCTGGCCGATGTGCCGCTGGTGGTGCTGGGCGCGGCCAAGCTGGGCAACACGCGGCTGATTGACAACCT